>CAKTGW010000294.1 GCA_934561725.1 uncultured Oscillospiraceae bacterium | reverse complement strand
CATCTGGAGCGGCAACGATGACAACACGCTGGCTCTGATGGCTATGGGCGGCAAAGGTGTAATCTCTGTATTCACCAACATTCTTCCCAAGCCCATGGCCGAGATGTGCAAGCTCTGCCTGGAGGGTGATTTCATTGGTGCCCGTGCTATCCACAATAAGTACTCCAACCTGTTCCATGACCTCTTCCTTGAGACTAACCCCATCCCTGTAAAGACTGCTATGAATCTTATGGGTATGGATGCCGGCGAGTTGCGCCTGCCTCTTTGGGAAATGGCTCCCGCCAATGTTGAAAAGCTCAAGGCAACGCTCACCGAGGTCGGTGTCGAGCTGAAGTAAGGCGGCTGATCTATGCCAAAGATAATTATCTCCGGCTGCAACGGCCGTATGGGCCAGGTCGTTACCCGTATGTGTGCGGAAAAGGGTCTGGAGGTCGTGGCCGGCTTTGACAAATATACCGCCAAGCTGTCCATCTATCCCGTTTATGCCGATCCCATGGAGTTTTCAGGCAGCGCGGACGTCATCATTGATTTCTCCAACGCCTCTTCGCTGGAGTCGCTGCTGGCCTACTGCCGGCGCCGCAAGCTCCCTGCTGTCATCTGTACCACCGGTCACAGCCCCGAGCAGCTCCAGTTGATCCGTGAGACCGCAAATGAAATTCCCGTTTTTCGTTCCGGAAACATGTCTCTGGGCATTAATTTGCTCACCAGTCTTCTTAAAAAAGCCGCTTCTGTTTTGGGCGATGATTATGACGTCGAAATTATTGAGCGCCATCACCGCAACAAGGTAGATGCCCCCAGTGGAACTGCCATTATGCTGGCCGACGCCGTATCTGAGGTCCTGCCCTATGAAGCAAAGTATGTTTATGAGCGTGAGAGCGTCCGTCAGCCCCGCGGCAAGAATGAGATCGGTATCTCAGCCGTGCGCGGCGGCACCATTGTCGGCGAGCACGAGGTGCTGTTCTGCGGCCCTGATGAGGTCATCGAATTTAAGCACACTGCCTACTCCCGCGAGGTCTTTGCCAACGGCGCCATTGCCGCCGCCCGGTTTATGGCTGGGATCACAGCCCCCGGTATGTACAGCATGAACGATGTACTATCGGATATACTGAAATAAATCTGACAGCCCGCGCAGAAGAGACTGCGCGGGCTGTTTGGGAGTAAAGTATGAAAATCGATCAATTCCTGGAAATCATGCATCTGGCCGAGCGCATGAAATGCAACACCCGCCACTCCTGGACCAGCACCGGCCGGCACGAGAGCGTGGCCGAGCACAGCTGGCGTCTCTGTCTGATGGCCTATTTTATCCGGGACGAGTTTCCGGACGCAGACATGGATAAGGTGCTGAAGATGTGTCTCATACATGATTTTGGCGAGGCATTTACCGGCGATATCCCTGCTTTTATCAAGACCGCCAACGACGAGGCAACAGAAAGCTCCGCCATAAGCAGCTTTCTTCAAACGCTTCCCGACAACTACCGCAACGAGCTGCACGCACTTTTTGATGAAATGAACGCCCTGCAAACACAGGAATCGCGCATATACAAAGCTCTGGATAAAATGGAGGCAATCATCCAGCACAACGAGGCTGATGTGTCCACCTGGCTCCCGCTGGAATATGATCTGAATCTCACCTATGGCGTCAAGGAGGCGAAGGCGGCTCCCTATCTGAGCACACTTCGCTCTGCGTTGATAGACGAGACTAAACAGAAAGCTCCAGAGTACTACAACAAATAGTGCAAAAAATGAAGGCAATCATGCCTTCATTTTTTATTACCTTGGTATCTTCCGTACTTTAAGTACTTTAAAATGCCATGACATACCGCCCCTATACAGATCCCCATGGCCATTCCCGCCAGGATAATCCACAACATTTCGATATATCTGAACCGATTGGCAGAAAACGACCACACTCCCGCTATCAGGCCGCAAAGCAGAGCAAGCGCGGCATAAATGTGCTTCACTTCTGTATACTCGCCTTTCTCCGAGACTGTTTCCGTCGGTATTTCATTGTCCAGCAATTCATCTATGCTTTTATTTAACGCGCGGGACAACAAAAGCAGCTGCTCCGGATTTGGTGCAGTTGTTCCCAGCTCCCAATTGGATATAGTCTGCCGTGTAACATGGATCTGCTCCGCTAACTTTTCCTGCGAGAGCCCTCTCTGTTTTCTTAAATCATAAATATTTTTTCCCAGGTGCATTTTTGCACCCCCTTTCATACAAAGAGTATACCTGATTTTCTCTCACAAGGCCACCAAATCTTATTGGAACTTGTGCAAAATC
>CAKTGW010000293.1 GCA_934561725.1 uncultured Oscillospiraceae bacterium | reverse complement strand
GAAACATGGTCTGAAGCTGTGTGCAGTATTCGCGCAGAAGCTGGGATTCCTCCCGCAGGCGGCCGATCCGGTGCGCATACATGTGAAACATACGCAGATCGTCATCAGAAAAAAAGCCGTTTTCATTTTCGGTCAATTCACAGGCCACATCATCCAGCTGGGTGTAGTAGCGGAACCAGGAGATGGATTCCTTGCGCAGACTGCGCATGATCGAGCTGAATTGCTCCAGATGACCGGAAAGTACGCGGTCCTCCAGCTGACTGACCTGATCTTCCAGCTCTTCAAGGTGGTGCAGATCCTTTGTAATCAGCATTTCCAGCAAATTGTACAGGAAACGTCCGGTACTGGATCTTGTAATGAGCTTTTCCTTGACAATGTGCTTCAAGTGGGACTGCAGGGCGCCTGAGTCGTCCACGAGCACGATCCGGCTGTGGGTGATCAGGTAACCGCAGGCCAGCGGCTTGCCGGAGCGCGTTGTGCGCGGGACTACAAGCGTGCCGGTGAGGCAGTCGGAGCGGACCTCGGCCTTGCATACCCGCGCATCGCGGGCAGCCGGCGTGTGATGGAGCATCTTTTCAAGACCGGACAGCTTCGGCTGATGGTATAACTCTTCGGAAGTAAGCAGAACGGCTGCTGCGGCTTCGTCCTGCGCAGGTTCTGCGTCCAATGGAGTAAGGGTTTGGCGAATCGCGTACCAGTACAAAAATATCCCTCCTAATCGACAGGTACTATTTTACCACATATATAAAAAAGTACAATCATCATTTGTACAGGCCGCTCATAAGAATATCCCGGGAGGGATGGATATGCGCACTGTCAGACTGTATATTGCAGCAGGGATCTTTTTGCTGCTGACGGCGGTCAAGCTGCTGTTTCCGGAGCCGCTTGAAGAGCTGCGGGCAGCGGCTGCCGTGCAGATCAACAAAAATATTGATTATCGGGCAGAGCTTGCAGCGCTGGCCCATACGGCAGAGACATACTCGGGTTATGTCCAGACTGCCTGGCGGGAATGGACAGCACTTGAGGAACAGGAAAGACCGGAAGAAAGTCCGGCATCCGCCGATAACATGGATGAAACGTCATCCGTCTCAGCAACGCCTGTACTGGAAAGTCCGAAAGTGCAGGAGACAGGGCCATTGGAAACGGCAGAGAGCGCGGAACCGGAGCAGAAGGCAGAACTGCCATTTGAATACATGAGTCCGGTTGCGGCAATTTCCGTCAGTTCCGGATTCGGCACGCGCCTGCATCCCACAGAAGGAGTGGAAAAATTCCATTACGGACTGGATCTGGCGGCAGATGAGGGAACGGAGATCCGCGCCTTTGCAGCCGGTACGGTGGCCGAGGCGGCGAGCATGGAGGGCTATGGCAATTATATCCTGCTTCGGCATGATGACGGCTACAGCAGTCTGTACGGACATTGCAGCCGTCTGCTGGTGCAGCCGGGGGAGCAGGTGCAGGCGGGACAGACCATTGCGCTGGTGGGACATACAGGCAACGCCACAGGGCCCCATCTGCATTTTGAACTGAGAGAGGCCGAAAGCTGCATAGATCCGGGGATCTACCTGTGCTGAAAATCGGGATCAGCGCGCCCGGAGCGCTGCTGTGGTCCCTGCTCTATCTGCTGCTCACCACAGAGGAGTTTTGCAGCGTACTGTCTGCGGCGGCGATCCACGAAGCGGGACATATTTTCGTGCTGCATATGCTGGGCGGCATACATGCCCTGTGCCTGACAGGGACGGGGCTGCGTTTGGATGTCCGGTATCCGATGACGCCGCTTGAAGCCTTTTGCGCTGCGGCGGCCGGTCCGGCAGCCGGTGCGGTATGGGCCGTGTGCGCACAGAAGCTGGGCTTTGGCCTGAGCGCGCAGCTGAGCACGGTGCTGACCATATTCAATTTGCTGCCGCTGTCGCCGTTGGACGGCGGACGGATGATGCATGCAGCGGTACAGTATCTATGCGGAAACAATAGGGCGGCGCACTTTTGCCGAAGCGTGGATGTTTTTTTGTGCATCACAGCTGCCGCTGCCGGCCTGTGCCGGGCCGCATTGGGACGCGGTCTGGGAACGGCTTTTGCGGCATGCTGGCTCATACTGTTTATCCTCAAAAATCATCGGGAGGAGGACTTGGTATAAATCCGCCTATGCTGCCGAGGTTTGGGATAGGCACTTGTAAATCCAGCCGGTATGGTATACAATAAACACATTCTGAAAAATTTGGATGTGTGATATGGATAAGAGAATCGAACGGATCCTTCCGCGAGTTCAGAAGCCGGCGCGTTATACCGGCGGTGAATATAATC
>CAKTGW010000292.1 GCA_934561725.1 uncultured Oscillospiraceae bacterium | reverse complement strand
CTGTATACTCTCTGCGCTCTCCAGACATTCCAAAGTAAAACGAACATCCGGCGATGCAGATAAAAGCCGGTCGATCAGCGCCGCAATATCCAGCTTGCCTCTGCCCAAAGGCCAGTGCCAGTCTTTTTTCCCGTCGTTGTTGTGCAGGTGGACCTGAGCGATACGCCCACCCAGCGTATCCACCCACTCCGAAACCGGTGTTGACGAGCTGTAGGCGCTGTGCCCCACATCCAGACAAATACGCAGTCTGGCGTCACACACCCCATCGATAATATCACGCATCAGAGCCGGCTCCGGCTCCAGAACATTTTCCAGACACAGCATAAAGTTGCCCTGCTGCCTGTCCAGAAATGCCCGCCAATACAGGATGGACTGTTCTACGAACCACTCCGGATAGTAGACTACCGGAATATATCCCGCATGGACAACACAGCGGACGATTCCCCTGCTCTGCGCCAGCTTCAGCGCCTGCTGATGGCGTTGGACAGTCACGCGGCGCACCAGCGGATCGATCGCACAGGGACAGAGCTCAGCAAACGGGAAATGAAAGGTTTTTGGCAAAGGCAGCTCCATTTTTTCTGCACCCAGGCGTCCATATGGCTCCCAGGTCTCATCCATATTGGAGGCTGTACAAAAATCTGCGATCTCCAGTCCCAGCCCCTCAAGTGCGGCTTGCTCTGCCGCATCCTCTGCGATCGTTGATATATACAGCCGCCTGCGCAGGTCCTGCATGTCTCCGCCTCCTTTTTATTACGGCCATCTTAGCACAATATTCCCCGCAAAACAAGCGCAGTTGCATTCTCCCGCCGCCGGCGCTATAATTATTATATTGAATGTCTGCCGGGAGGAGCGATCTTCATGCACGAGCCAAGGGGTAAACGGCTGTTCGAAATCGCCGTTGTATTTTTCTGGGCCTCTGAATACTGCCACGCCCCCTATTTTACGCCATATCTCGCCTCATTGGGCATCAGTCCCACGCTGATCGGACTGATCGTGGGCTGCTACGGCTTTACGCAGATGCTGGTACGTATCCCGCTGGGCATCGCCACAGACGCAACCAGCGGCTACAAAACCGTGACCGTGGGCGGACTGTTCTTCACCACGCTCTCCTCCTTCGGCCTGTGGCTTTTCACTGATGTGCGGCTGATTTTTCTGTTCCGTGTATTTGCGGGCGTGGCCGCTTCCTCCTGGATCGCAATGACCGTATCCTATATGAGCTACTATCCGGAGGAGGATACAGTCAACGCCACAGCTGTACTGAACAGCCTGAACAACTGCGGCAAGCTCCTTGCCTTTGTGCTCGGTGCGGCTGCGGCCAGGTTCTTCAGCTACCGGGCTGCACTGTTTATGAGTTTTCTCACAGGTCTCATCGGACTCTGTCTGGTTCCCTTTACCAAACGGGTAGAGCTGAAGCGCTCACCGGCTTCTCTGGCACATTTTGTCGGCTGTCTGAAGAATAAAAATACGCTGTTTTCCGCACTGCTGGCCGCCGTCAGCATGATGATCGTACACGGCACCGTATTTTCCTTTACCTCGACCCTGGCCGAGGATATAGGTGCCGGCGCGCTGATGCTCAGCATACTCAGCATGGTTTTTACACTGGTGCAGATCCTGAGCACCGGATTCATCAAAAGCAGCTTTATCAAAAACGGACGGCGCAGCCTTCAGCTGGGCTTCGGTTTTCTGCTCATGAGCATTTACCTGCTCATTCTGGCTTTTGCCGCCCATACTTACATGATCCTGGTCGGCCAGATCATCGCCGGCTTTGCCTTTGCCCTGCTGAATTCCCTGCTGATGAGTGAATGCGTCCGCGGTGTTCCGGCCGGAGAAAAAACCACGGCCATGGGGATCTATCAGGCAATCTACGGCATAGGCATGACGCTGGGTCCCGTTTATATGGGAAAAGCGCTGGGCTCCGCCCTGGGCGGACGGGGCGGCTGCATGGTCTTTGCCGGTTTTGTGGCGCTGATCGCTCTGGCCGTGCCTGTTTTTTCCTGTCGTTCCGCCCGGATTGACAAAGCCCGTTAATGGGGTATAATAATACGAACAGTGAGTATCGGTTCAAACCGTGAAAGGAAGTTGGAATATATGAGCGAAGCCTGCAATCACGATTGCTCCAGCTGTGCCTCCGCCTGCGGCGAGCGCACGGCTCCCCAAATTGAAAAAGCGCCTCTGCATGAGGGCGCTTCCGTTAAGAAGGTCATTGCTGTAGTCAGCGGCAAGGGCGGCGTCGGAAAAAGCCTTGTCACCGCACTGATGGCCGCAAAAATGCAGCGGGAGGGCTATTCTGCCGCTGTGCTGGAC
>CAKTGW010000291.1 GCA_934561725.1 uncultured Oscillospiraceae bacterium | reverse complement strand
AAAAAAAGAGAAAAAGAGGAGTAGCTATGTGCTAAAAAACCTTCACGCTGTCGGAAAACAAAACGACTGTACGGACAGAAGTCATGGCTGGTATCACCACCTTCATGACGATGGCGTACATTCTGGCTGTTAACCCCAGCATCCTGAGTGCCGCCGGAATGGACGCGACCGCCGTCCTGCTGGCAACCGCTCTGGCTTCCTTCATTGGTACCCTGTGCATGGCTTTGATGGCCAACCTGCCCTTTGCCCTGTCTGCCGGTATGGGCCTGAACGCCTATATGGCCTACACAGTGGTTATTGGCTATGGCTACAGCTGGCAGATCGCTTTGCTGGCCGTGTTTGTAGAGGGCCTGATCTTTGTAGTTCTCTCTCTGACCAATGTCCGTGAAGCCATCTTCAATACCATTCCCCTTACCCTCAAGAGAGGCGTGTCGGTAGGTATTGGTATGTTCATCGCATTCATCGGCCTTCAGAATGCCGGCCTGTGCGTGGACAGCTCTACACTTGTTACCATCACCAGCTTTACAGACAATTTCACCACGCACGGCATCTGCGCGCTGCTGGCCATCGTGGGCCTGTTCATCACCGCAGTACTCTATATCCGCGGTATGAAGGGCGCTATTCTCTATGGCATCATTGCTACCTGGGTGATCGGCATGCTCTGCCAGGTGGCGGGCCTTTACGTTCCCGACCCGGCCAACGGCTTCTACAGCATTTTTCCCACTTTGGCCTTCACGGATTTCACCAAGCTGGGCGAGACCTTCGGCCAGTGCTTCAAGGCTGATTTCAGCAATGTGAATGCCCTGAACTTCATTATGGTGGTGTTCTCCTTCCTGTTCGTGGATATCTTTGATACTCTGGGAACGCTGATCGGTGTGGCTACCAAGGCTGACATGCTGGATGATCAGGGCCGTCTGCCCCGTATCAAGCCCGCACTGCTCTCCGATGCCATTGCCACCTCTGCCGGTGCTATTCTGGGTACTTCCACCACCACGACCTTTGTTGAGTCCGCTTCCGGCGTGGCCGTCGGCGGCCGCACCGGTCTGACCGCTCTGGTAACGGGCCTGTTGTTCCTGGTCAGCACCCTGTTTGCCCCCATCTTCACCGCCATCCCCTCTTTCGCAACGGCTCCGGCTTTGATCATGGTCGGCTTCCTGATGGTGGGTACTGTTACGGAGATCCGCTTTGACGGCGACAATCTGACCGAGGCGATCCCCGCTTATCTGGCTATCATTGCCATGCCTCTGTTCTACAGCATTTCCGAGGGTATCGCCATGGGCATCATCTCCTATGTGGTGCTGAACCTCTTTGCCGGCAAGGGCAAGAAGGTCGCTCCCCTCATGTATGTGCTGGCACTGCTGTTTGTGGCCAAGTACATTTTCCTGTAAGCTTCACATAAGTTAGAAACAAAAAAGTCCGGCTCCGACTGGACTTTTTTGTTTCTGTTTGAAGCAGAGGCAAATAGTGGTTTGAAAGACAGAGGAACCACAAACAATCAGGCTCCGGTATGCACTGCGTACCGGAGTCTTTTGCTGTTATTTCAGGCGCTCTTCAAGAGCCTTGCGCACAGTGCGCAGAACCTTGATGCGGGCGTATTTTTTGCTGTTGCCCTCAATGATGTGCCAGGGCGCAAATTCCGTGGAGGTTTTTTGCAGCATTTCATCCACAGCCTGTTCATACTGGGGCCATTTGTCCCGGTTGCGCCAGTCCTCATCGGTGATCTTATACTGCTTTTCCGGAGTGCTCTGGCGGAGCTGGAAGCGGGCCAGCTGCGTATCGCTGTCGATCTGGAGCCAGAATTTCTGAATGATAGCGCCCCAGCGGCTCAGCTCGTATTCAAACTCGTTGATCTCATCATAAGCGGCGCTCCAGCGCTGCTCGGGCGTAAGCTTCTCAATGCGCTCGACCATAACGCGGCCATACCAGGTGCGGTCAAAAAGCGCTACATGGCCGTCCTTGGGAAGCTCCTTCCAGAAACGCCAGAGATAGTGGCGGCTCAGCGCTTCGGGGGACGGAGCGGCAATCGGAACAACGTCGAATCCGCGGGGATCCAGTGCCCAGCTCAGACGCCGGATCGCTCCGCCCTTGCCGGCGGCGTCCCAGCCCTCAAAGCCCAGGATCACGGGAATACGCTCACGGTAGAGCATGCTGTGCAGCTTTTGCAGCTTTTTCTTTTCTTTTTTCAGGGCTTCGCTGTATTCTTCATCGGTGATGGAGAGACTCAGATCGACCTGGCGGAGCGCGGGCATGCTTACATGGGGCCACTCCCGCTTTTCCGGCAGCGCTTTTGGAACGCCGGTATCAATAGCAC
>CAKTGW010000290.1 GCA_934561725.1 uncultured Oscillospiraceae bacterium | reverse complement strand
GGTGTGGGACCTGTGTAATAAATAATTGCACCTTCCAATTCAAAAGGCAGGGCCTCTCCCCTGTCCAGATATTCAAAGATCCGTTTATGAGCAGCATCGCGTGCAGTATAAACGGTGCCGGTCAGGGCAATGCGGTCACCGGCTTTCAGTTCATGGGCGTATTTGCGCAGTTCGGAAGCCTGTATTTCTCTCATCTTTATCACTCTTTCTGTTTGCAGTTTTTGGTCAAAAAGCGTTCCAGGGCAAGACTGCAGAGTTCTTCATTAACAAGATAACTGAAGCCGTGACCGGCTCCATCCACCAGGAGCAGCTCCTTTTCTCCTGCGCAGGCATTAAAATTGCGCTGGGACATTTCGGGCGGAACGATGCGATCTGCAGTTCCGTGGATGAGCAGCAGAGGAATGCGGCAAAAGCGCAGAGCGTCCTCAGTGGATGTATGCAGATCTATTCCGGGAAAAAACCTGATTATCCATGTCATCATATCGAGATATGGATGCACCGGAATTTTCCAGCGCTGCATGGTATTTGCCATAATCTCATATGGACTGGTAAAGCCACAGTCGGCAATGACTCCGCGGACATTCTCCGGCAGCGGGAGACCGGCTGCCATGAGTACAGTCGAAGCGCCCATGGACATACCTTCCATAATAATGTCCTGCTGCATACCAAATCTGTTATTAATATACTCTATCCATTTCAAACAGTCAAATCGTTCTTTTACTCCAAAGCAAATAAAGTGACCTTCGCTGCGTCCATGGGCACGCTGCCAGGGAATCAGAAGATTATAACCATGCTCATGATAGTATTGATAGATACAGCTGAAATCATAAAGCTCCCGGGAACGATAGCCGTGCATCAGAAGAATCGTGGTGTGCGCATTATTAGCCGGGAGAAAATATCCGCACAGTCGAAGCCCATCATAGGAGCGTATCTCAACCAGTTCGGGCTTTTGCTGATACAGCCAATCAACGCCGTTTTGAATGCGGCTGTAATATGCTCCCCAGGGATTGGACGGATTTTTTCGACGGGTTCCCATAGAATTGGCGCTGTGGCGCAGCAGTGCGATATTAAAAAAGAAACCGGCGGCCAACAGAATAAAAATAAGCAGTATAACAAGAATGAACATCTGTTTATTATTTGCGGCCTGCGGAACGGCGCGGCTTTTTGTGTGGCTGCGGATCTTCGAACTGCTCTACAACAGTTGGAATAAACTTCTTGGCAAATTCGCCCTGACTGCCATTTTTGGTATAGAAATATCCTATGATACTGAAAACAGTTGCACCTATGAAGTTGACAAAAAGATCCTCCATCGTATCATACAAACCAATATCCAGATATCCTCCCACACCAAGAGGGACGCCGTTGATAAAGACCTCATCTATACCGGTGATCCCCACAGCACGGTTGGCACCGGTGGGATTCAGTGATACGGAGTATATGGCGTTGATAACAGTGTCCTTTTGCATATCGGTATGCATGAGGCGGTCGGCCGAAAACTCGAAAAATTCCCAGAGAACGCCGACGGTCATGGAAAAACAAAACGCAACAATGGCCATATACAGAGGCGAAAGCTTCAGACTGATTTGCTCTGCACGGTTGAGCATATCTACCAGTGCAAAGCCGATTGCGGCGCAAAGAAAACCGTTGGTCGTATGCAGGATCGTATCCCAGTATGGAAATTTTACATAGTATTCGCTGATTTCACCCAGAATTTCTGCCGCAAAGATGAATACCATGATGATAATTTCTAACGTAGTCGGAAAGTCGATTTTCAGACTGCGTTCAATAAAAGCAGGCATCAGCAGCAGGAGCAGTGACAGCCCGGAAATGAATACACTTTCGTAGTCGTGTCGAAAAACTGCACGGATCATAACGAATATGATCAAAGAGCGCAGAATAATGTAGACCACAAAAGCCTTTTTATCCCGGCGGATGTGATTGACCAGTGTGCGGACAAATCCGTTTTTCTTCATATTCTTCCCCGTTCTTTGTTTTATTCCAGCTCAAAAGCTCCGGTATAGAGCTGGTAGTATTTTCCATGTTCGGCCATAAGCTGATCGTGACTGCCGCGCTCAATAATACGGCCATGCTCGAGAACCATGATCGCATCGGAATTGTGGATCGTAGAAAGTCGGTGCGCAATAACAAATACTGTGCGGCCCTGCATGAGGGAATCCATACCGCGCTGGACAATGGCTTCTGTGCGGGTATCGATACTGGAGGTTGCTTCATCCAGTATCATGACCGGAGGATCTGCCACGGCAACTCGTGCAATAGACAAGAGCTGACGCTGGCCCTGAGACAGTCCTGAGCCATCC
>CAKTGW010000289.1 GCA_934561725.1 uncultured Oscillospiraceae bacterium | reverse complement strand
GTATCAGACGGAATGCTGTATTGGCCCTTGGCGTAGAGCTCACGGCTGGAAAAGCCGGAAAGTACAACGCCAAATCCCAACGAATGGAAAATAGCCTGCCAGAAAGGCGCCATTTCGTACATACCCAGAGCAAGCGGGAGACCGATTGTTCCCAGACGTCCGCTGGAAGCCATGATGCTCTCAAATTTTTTGCGTTTGTACTCATGCAGGTCAGGCAGAGCAGAGCTGCCTCCGGACTTACCGGCACCTTTTTCGCATTTATTGCCGGATATGTATTTTTCACCACCGTTGAAAATATTGATCGTCAGACGGCAATTGTTTGTGCAGCCATGGCAGGTGGTTGCTTTTGAGGTATGTGTGAATGCGGACAACTCCTCTGCGCTCAACAGGGAAGAGGGGCTATGCGCGTGTGCTTTGGCATGAAGGGCTGCACCATATGCGCCCATCAGGCCGGCTATGGTCGGACGAATAACATTGTGACCAATCTCCAGCTCAAAGCTTCTGAGGACGGCGTCATTATAAAAGGTTCCGCCCTGTACAACAATTTCGCGGCCCAGCTCATCGGCGGAGCTAGCACGGATGACTTTATAGAGTGCATTTTTTACAACACTCATGGAGAGGCCGGCGGAAATGTCCTCAACGCCTGCGCCGTCCTTCTGCGCCTGCTTCACGGATGAATTCATGAACACCGTACAGCGGGAGCCTAGGTCTACCGGCGCTTTGGCAAACAGACCCAACCTGGAGAACTCCGCAATCTCATAGCCCATGGATTTTGCAAAGGTTTCTATAAACGAGCCACAGCCGGAGGAACAGGCTTCGTTCAGCATGATGCTGTCGATCGCATTGTTGCGGACCTTAAAGCATTTGATGTCCTGGCCGCCAATATCCAGTATAAACTCAACATTGGGATTAAAATGCTGCGCTGCCGTAAAGTGCGCCATGGTCTCTACAAGGCCGTGATCTACATGGAAAGCGTGCTTGATCAATTCCTCACCATAACCGGTTACAGCAGAGCCTGCAATCTCGATTCGGCTGCCGCATATTTCGCGCAGCTTGCGCAGCTGTTCCAGAACGATCACAACAGGATTTCCTTTATTTGAACTGTAGTAGGAATACAGCAGTTCGCAATTTTCAGAGATCAGAGTCAGCTTTGTTGTTGTCGAACCGCAGTCAATGCCCAGATAGGCACGGCCGGTGTAGCTTTTAATGTCAACGGAAGGAACACTGTCCGCATTGTGGCGGGCAATAAATGCATCATATTCCTCCTGAGATTTGAAAAGCGGGGGCAGAGAATGGGTCTCACTCTTTTCCTGAGTGGAATGCTCAAGTGCGGCGAGCAGCTCATCATAGCTGAAGGATTCCTTTTGGCGAGCAGCATAAAGGGCAGAACCGATAGCCACTGCATAACGGCCGTATTCAGGGAATACAGCGTGTTCGTTATCCAGGTGCAGTGTTTCTGCAAAGCTTTTGCGCAGCCCCTTACAATAATAAAGAGGCCCTCCTAAAAACATGACTTTTCCTTCGATTCGCCGTCCCTGAGCCAGACCGGCGATTGTCTGATTCACAACAGCCTGGTAAATACTGGCGGCGATATCGGCCTTCCGCGCGCCCTGATTCAGCAGAGGCTGAATATCCGTCTTGGCAAAGACGCCGCAGCGGGAAGCAATGGGATAGAGCCGCTCGGCCTCCAGACTGAGCGCATCCATCTCCGCATTTGTCACATTCATAAGAGTGGCCATCTGATCAATGAATGCACCGGTACCGCCGGCACAGGAGCCATTCATGCGCTCCTCTGTACCGCCTTTTAAAAACAGCACCTTAGCGTCCTCTCCACCAAGCTCTATCACAGCCGAGGTATCCGGTTCGAGCATCTTTACAGCTTCACCTGTAGCAAATACCTCCTGCACGAAGGGGAGCGAGGCGGCACGAGCCATACCCAGACCTGCGCTTCCGGAAATTGCGGCTTTGATCGGGCGGCCGTTCATGTATTTCGCTAGGCGGCTGACCAGCTCCAGCGACTTCTGGCGGACCTGAGAGAAGTGGCGTTCGTAGCATTCATATAGTATATCTCCGCCATCAATCAGTACGACCTTTGCGGTAGTCGAGCCGATATCAATGCCGAGATACAGATAATTTTTATCCTGGAATCCATTCAGTTTAGTGCTCATATCCCTATTAATTCCCTTTCTGGGCTAGTCAAAGAATATGAGAGAGAACCATGTCACAACGGTGGGGCTGCTCAAAAACTCGATCCTGCATTGCTCCGCCAGAGCAGTTACCAGAATACAGTGACTTTCAATGCAGGGCTGCATTTGCTGCGGATGGCGGCAAGTCTCATCC
>CAKTGW010000288.1 GCA_934561725.1 uncultured Oscillospiraceae bacterium | reverse complement strand
ATATCACGCAGTTTGCGCATTTGTCTATTTACGCTTATGATAAATAATTACCATCAAAATTGTGCAACATTTCACAGTTTCTTCACACATTTTCGGGATTCTTTTAGGTTTTCTTGTCTTTTTTCCGATAACTTGAATTCATTTTATCGATATTTTCCATACTTCGCACCAAAATACTGCACATAATGCACGATTCCGCCGCCCGGCGTTTGATAAAATTTTATCACACTCTATGCCATTTGCCGGTCCTCTCCGCCGTGTCTGTTATCGTATCTGCTATACATTACATTTAATGTAATAAATATTTTTCCCGCGTTTTCTCTTTACAAGCCGGTGAATGTATGGTAGAATTTTATGGACTTTGCCCCGGTGCCTGGTTTTGTGGAGATCAGCGGACTCTACGTCCGTGCCTTTCCGCCCGATTCCCGGCCCGCGGGTATGAATAAAAGAAAGGAATGACCCCAATGATCACCAAGGAACAGAAGACTGTTGTTATTGAAGCCAACAAGACCCACGAGAAGGACACCGGTTCTCCCGAGGTCCAGATCCTCACCGAGCGGATCAACCAGCTCACCGAGCACCTGAAGGTTCACAAAAAGGACAACCACTCCAGAATGGGCCTCTTCAAGATGATCGGTAACCGCCGCCGCCTGCTTGACTACCTGGCCAAGAAGGACATTGAGCGCTACAGAGCGATCATCGCAAAGCTCGGCATCAGAAAGTAAATCCAGTGGTCGGATGGCAGAGCTTTGCCCTGCCATCCGATTTCGTGCTTTTGTCCCGGTCAGAGAACGTGCTTTACCGGCACTTTCCCATAGATTTTATGTAAGAATACACCGGCGGAGCTGCGGCTTTAGCAGTTGAAGATGGCGCCGAACGCGTTTCGGATCTTTCTTCAAATGCTAAAGGAATGCTCCGTCAAGAAAACGAAAGGAGCAGATCTATGATCATCACAAAGAAAGAATTCCCCAATTACAAGGTCTACAGCATGGATTACTGCGGACGCCCCCTCTCTCTGGAGGTCGGCAAGGTCGCTGAGCTGGCCAACGCCGCTGTAGTCGTCCGCTATGGCGAGACTACCGTTCTCGTTACCGCCACCGCCTCTGCACGTCCCAAGGACGGCATTGATTACTTCCCCCTCTCTGTAGACTTTGAGGAGAAGCTGTATGCCGTGGGCCGCATCCCCGGCTCCTTCATGCGCCGCGAGGGCCGTCCCAGCCTGCCCGCCGTTCTGGCCAGCCGTCTGATCGACCGCCCCATGCGTCCCCTGTTCCCCTCCGATCTGCGCAATGATGTAGCCGTTTGCTGCACCGTTCTGAGCGTTGACCGAGACTGCTCTCCCGAGATCGCCGCTATGATCGGCGCCAGCGCCGCTGTCAGCATCTCTGATATTCCCTGGGCCGGCCCCATCGGCGGCGTAGTCCTGGGCTGGGATGGCGAGAAGTATCTCTTCAACCCCACCAAAGCTGAGCGCGAGCACAACCAGATGACCGTTACCGTAGCCGCCACCATGGAAAAGATCGTCATGATTGAGGCCGAGGCACAGGAGATTCCCGAGGATATCATGTACAACGGCATCGTGAAGGCACACGAGGTCATTCGCCCCGTCATCGAACTGATCAACAAGATGGTTGCCGAGATCGGCAAGCCCAAATTCGAATATGAGCATGCAGCCTTTGATCAGGAGCTGTTTGACAAGATCATCGCCCAGACCATGGACGAGGCCAAGGCCGCCATGGATACCGACGACAAGAACGTGCGCGAGGAGCGCTGGAACGCCCTGATCGACCACTGGCACGAGCTGTTCCTGGAGGATCACCCGGATATGGACAAGTATCTGGAGGAGATCACCTATAAGCTCCAGAAAAAGATCGTCAAGGCCTGGCTGCTGGCCGGCAAGCGTGTGGACGGCCGCGCCATGAACCAGATCCGTCCTCTGGCTGCCGAGGTCGGCGTGCTGCCCGTTGTACACGGCAGCGGCCTCTTCACCCGCGGACAGACCCAGGTGCTCTCCGTAGCCACTCTGAACACCCTCTCCGCCGCCCAGAAGCTGGACACCATCTGGGAAGAGGACACCAAGCGTTTCCTGCACCACTACAATTTCCCCTCCTACTCTGTAGGTGAGGCCCGCGGCAGCCGCAGCACCGGTCGCCGTGAATACGGCCATGGCGCTCTGGCCGAAAAGGCTCTCGAGGCCATTATCCCCCCTGTTGAAGATTTCCCCTACGCTATCCGCGTAGTCTCCGAGGTCCTCTCCTCCAACGGCAGCACCAGCCAGGGCTCCATCTGCGCCAGCTGTCTGGCTCTGATGGACGCCGGTGTGCCCATCAAGGCACCTGTGGCCGGCATCAGTTGCGGCC
>CAKTGW010000287.1 GCA_934561725.1 uncultured Oscillospiraceae bacterium | reverse complement strand
GCGTCAGCCCGGGTAGCCAAGGCTGCGATCAATGCGGCTTTGCCTGTGGTTGGCAAGATCGTCTCCGGTGCAGCGGGAAGTGTGATCGCGGGAGCCTCACTGCTGCGCGCAGGGATCGGCGTCTTTGGCTTGCTGACTGTGCTGGCCGTGTGCGCATATCCCTTTCTGGCGCTGGGCGCGCACTATCTGGTCTATAAGGCTGCGGCGCTGCTGGGCGCAGAATTATCCGGAGGGCGTTTGGGCGGACTGATCAGCGGGATCGGCACGGCTTTTGGAATGGTGCTGGGGCTGGTTGGCGTTTCGGCTCTGATGCTGTTTTTTGCGCTGATCTCGGGGATGAAGGCGGTGAGTCCGCTGTGACAGAGTGCTTGAGCCAATGGATCTTTGGGCTGACTGCCATGGCGCTGTTCTGCGCGGCGGCACTGGCGCTGACACCGGAGAGCCGGGTGAGGAGGATCGTGCGGCTTGCCTGTACGCTGGCTATGGCGATCGCGCTGCTCTCTCCGTTTGCCCGGCTGGATATGGACGGCTACGCCAGAAGTCTGGCCAGGTACAGAGAGACGCTGATTACCGCGGAAAACGGCGGGAGAAACAATGCGCAGCGGCTGAGCCGAACGATCATAGAGGAGGAATGTGCGGCATATATATCGGACAAAGGGAATGAGCTTGGACTTGCGCCGTTCGCCATACGTGTCCAAGCAAAGTGGGGTGATGCGTTCTGGTACCCATATGAGGTGTGGCTGACAACGCCGCAGTCAGAAAAACTGAGTCGATGGATTGAAGGGGAACTGGGCGTTCCCCGGGAGAGGATGCACTGGTCAAATGAAAATGCAGAAGATGGATAAGATATGGAGGGCAATCCGGGAAAATCCATATGTGCTGATCCTGCTCTTCCTGGGCGTGCTGATGCTTCTGCTGCCCACGGGGAAGAACGGCGGCACGGCGGAGACAGCGGAAAAGCAGACGGGGGATATTGTTCCGCCGGGATTTTCTGTTTTGGAAGAGCAGGAGCGCCTGAGGCAGACGCTGGAAAGCATTTCCGGCGTGGGGAAAAGCCGCGTGCTTCTGTCTCTGCGGGGGACTGAACGGCGCGAGCTGGCCTTCTCGGACGGCGAGGCGATCATCGTTTCCATGGGCTCCGGCCGGCAGCAGGCGGTGGAGAGCGGGTACATATACCCTGAATATCTGGGTGCGGTCGTTGTATGTCAGGGTGCGGATAATGCCCGGGTGCGCCTGCATGTTTATGATGCGGTGTCTGCTTTTACAGGGCTGGGCGCCGACAGTATACAGGTACTGAAAATGGATTAGGAAAGGTGAGGAATATGAAAAAGCTCAAGCGCAATCTTGTAGTCGTCACAGTGCTGTTTTTTGTTTGTGCAGCGGTATATTTGAACTGGTCATATAACAATCGCTGGGGACAGGCGGACGATGCTATGGTCAGAGCCGAGGATGAGGCTATGGCGGAGGCCGGACAGCAATATACGGAGAGCATGAATGAGATCAGCGATCCGGGTAGTGCGGTGCCGGACTACTTTTCAGAGGCGCGGCTGACACGCCAGCAGGCCAGGGACGAGGCGCTGTCCCTGCTGGAGACGGCGGCGTCCTCTCAGGGCGCGTCTGCCGAGGTAATCGACAGTGCAATGACAGAGATCTCGGTGATGGCACAGTATACGATGAATGAGAGCCAGCTTGAAAATCAGCTGATCGCTCGGGATTTTGCAGACTGCGTAGTGTTTATGTCCGATGACGGCGTGACGGTGGCGGTTCCGGCACCTGCCGAGGGACTGACCGAAGCGCAGGTCGCCCGTATTACGGAGACGGTCACCGGAGGAACAGACTATACGATGGAGCAGATCAAGGTGATCGAGGTCAAGGAAAACTGAAGGAGATGGCCGGCACAGTGTGGTACTGTGCCGGCCATTTCAGTGCTCCGCATGATTGGCAGGGGAGCGCTTATTCAGCATGTACTCGCATTCGCTGATTGCATACTTGACTTTTGGCCGGCAGTGGACTACTATTTAGTCCCAAACAATTGGTAATGCTGGGATGTGACACAGAGCAATGAGAGAGAAAACTGCGGCTCCGGGTGTACCGGACAGAAGCTTTTTTGAGACGGAAAACATATGGAGGATCCTTCTGCGGATCGCGCCGCCGGTCATGCTGGCGCAGCTGATCCAGGCGCTGTATAATATTGTGGACAGCTATTTTGTGGGCAAGTATTCGGGCAGCGGCCTTACGGCACTGTCGGTCATTTATCCGCTCCAGTTGATCATTATCGCTCTGGCTGTGGGTACCGGCGTGGGTGTGAACACACAGATGGCAAAGTCCTATGCCCGGAGTCAGGAAGAGAGCGCCAATCATA
>CAKTGW010000286.1 GCA_934561725.1 uncultured Oscillospiraceae bacterium | reverse complement strand
AGCTTAAAGCGTTTGGTGATGCGTTGGCGGCCGAGGGTGCAGACGAGAGCGTGATCGCCAGAGAGCTCCATGCCCGGCGGCGGGCTTTGGGAGCGGAGTACAAAAAGGCTGCGCCGCCTTTGTTCCGCGATTATATCTATTGGGCCACCGCTCAGAAATACGGAGACCCTTTGGGGCTGGATTACGCTCAGCTGTGCAGACGCAAAACGGCCCGTGAAATCATAGAGTCTGCCGCCCGACCCATAGAGGATCTGGACGACAGACTCACTGTAAAAGGCTTTATTCAATGGTTTAATGCCGGTCATCCCTCTGTTCTCTGAGGATGACCGGCATTTTTAATATCTTTCTTCCAGAATGAAACGGCCGATGCTGTCCATTGCCTGACCGGCCCGGCGGATAGGAAACATCTGGAAAACGTGCCACATATCCTGCCAGATCTCCAGCTTGCAGCTGACCTCTGCGCTGCGCATACGGCTGCGCAGCTCCACAGAGTCCGACAGCAGGATCTCATTGCTCCCCACCTGAACCAGAGTAGGGGGGAAGCCGGAAAAATCGCCAAGCAGCGGCGAAAGCTGCGTATCGTGCAGATCCCGCCCGGCAGCATAGGCCGCAGCGGTAGACTGAATGTACGCCCGCGTGATGGTGGGATCGAGCTCAGCACGCTCATCATAGGATTTTCCGCTGGCTGTCATATCCGTCCACGGAGACATGAGCACCAGCTTTGCGGGCAGACGGCGTCCCTCGGCCTTCAGCCGATGGCAGAGCACCAGCGCCAGATTGCCGCCGGCGGAGTCGCCGGCCACGACCACATCCCGCGCGCCGTAGCCCAGGTGCATCAGATAGTCCCAGGCTTTTACAGCGTCGTCTGCTGCCGCCGGAAACGGATGCTCCGGAGCCAGACGGTACTCAAAGCACAGGGTCTCCCAGTCGGTCGCGTGCGCGAGCTTGGAGGCCAACGGCCGGGAGTAGCCCAGATTTCCGCTGGTGTATCCGCCGCCGTGACAGTAAAAGACCACATGCTGGCGGTCATGAGGACGCTCCGGCCGGACCCATGCGGCCTGCATGGCGCCGATTTGAAAGGGTTCCCACTTCATTCCCAGCATGGGAGAAAAGAATTTTCCAAGCCTTTCCTGGGCGTCACGCTGATGCTGAAGCTCCTCCATTGTCATAGTTCCCGAAAAGGCCGCGGAATGAATGGCTTTCAGCGCCATCATCATGGGAGCCAGCCGCTGATTTTCATGCTCCGATGCCGATTGCTCTCCCGGCTTCTTTTTCTGTATGGATATCTTCATAAAGTCTGTTTTCCCCTTGTCAAGCGATGGTATAGATATGAATATAGTCTCATTGATATGACGGGCATATTTGACCCTCTTATCTTGATGGTATCATATTTTTCAGGTAAAAGCCAGCTTCAGATTGGCCTTTTACTTGTGATTTTATACCGGCTGTGCTAGAATTGGGGCATACAAAAAGGGAGGTGCACGCCATGCCGGAACAGACTCAAAAGCCCAAATGGTATAAGCTGGACAATGCCGGCGTGCTCTACACCGCCCTGCAGAAGGAGTGCTATTCCGCTGTTTACCGGTTTTCCGCACTGATGACGCGCAGAGTAGACCCCAATGCCCTGCAGGAGGCTGTATTTCAGACGATGCCCCGCTTTCCGGGCTTTTGCTTCCGCATCCGCCGCGGACTGTTCTGGCAGTATTTCGAGCCGAATCCCAAGCCGGGGCCTTTTGTCCGGCCGGATATTGCCAATCCCTGCCAGCCGGTTCGCTTCAATGAGGATAACGGCTGGCTGATCCGCTTTTTTTATTACGAAAACCGGATCTCCATCGAGGTGTTTCACGCTATTTCAGATGGTGCCGGGACCTTGACCTTTTTCCGCACGCTGCTGGCGGCCTATCTGCGTATCCTGGGCTGTGAGGTCCCCGCAGGCGGCGGAGTCCTGGATCTGAAGCAGCCGCCCAGCCCTGGAGAGCTGGAGGATGCCTATGCCCGGTATGCCGGGAAAAGAGTCCTGCGCGGACGGGCGACCCGGCCCGCCTTTTCCAATACCAGTGCGCCGGAGCCCTTTTATACGCTGAATGTGACCATGGGCTTTATGCCGGTGGACAAGCTGAAGGAGACAGCCCGGCGTTTTGGAGCCTCTATTACGGAATATCTGGCCGCAGTGCTGCTGGAAGCCATTCTTGAAAACCAGGCAGAGCAAAAGGTCATCCATCCCCGCCCGGCGGCTCTGGCGATCCCCATTAATCTCCGCCCGTATTTTCCCTCTGAAACGCTGCGCAACTTCATGCTGACCATGCGTGTGGCCATAGACCCGACCTTGGGGGATTACAGCTTTCAGGAGATCGTGAATCAGGTGCATAACAC
>CAKTGW010000285.1 GCA_934561725.1 uncultured Oscillospiraceae bacterium | reverse complement strand
GGCCATGCGCCGGGAGTTCGTCGCCAATGTCTCCCATGAGCTGCGCACGCCGATCACCAGCATCCGCAGCTATGCCGAGACGCTGACAGACAGTATGGGGCAGCTCCCGCCGGAAATGGAAAAGGAGTTTCTGGGCGTTATCGTGAACGAGAGCGACCGTATGACCAAGATCGTACAGGATCTGCTCACACTGTCCCGCTTTGATGCCGGCAGCATAGAATTTAAGTTTGAGGACTTTTCCTTTGAGAAATCCGTGCGGGATGTATACAGTGCCATGCTGCTTGAGGCGCAGCGCCGGCACCATGATTTTACTCTGGAATTTAAAAACGATCCCGGCGTGATCCGGGGAGACCGCGCACGCATCGAGCAGGTCATCATGAATTTTGTCTCCAACGCCATCAAGTATACGGCCAATGGCGGCAGGATCCAGATCACGGCCGGCAAGACAGAGGATGTGGTCTGGGTATCCGTGCGGGATAACGGTATCGGTATCCCAAAGGAGGATGTGGACCGCGTGTTCGAGCGCTTCTACCGCGTGGATAAGGCCCGCTCACGGGAATCCGGCGGCACGGGTTTAGGACTGAGTATTGCCAGCGAGATCGTCTCCCGGCATGACGGAAAGATCGAGCTCCAGAGCCAGCTGGGCAAGGGTACAACGATCACTATGACGCTGCCGGTGCGGAGGAAAGAGCATGAATAAGCGCATAAACAGGCAGCAGGCCATTGAGCATGTGAAAACGCTGCTGATCCTGCTGCTGACGGTCAGTGCACTGGCTCTGGCCGGAGGGACCGGATTGCTGGGCAGTGTGCTGAGCAGAGATGCCGACCGCGCCGCCGGCAAGGACGAAAACACTGTGGATATTGTCCGGCAGCAGCAGGCGGCCCGGCCGCTGGTCATTATGCTCACTACGGCGGACAACGCCCACCACGGCGTGAAATATAACGGCGAAGAGCTCAATGAGGTCTACAGCTGGTTTACTGCCGGCTTTGGCGAGGCTATGGGTTCCTCCGGTGAGCCGCAGGAGGTGCAGCTCAGTCAATGGGAGGATGCCCTCCACGGCCCCGGCGTATTTGCGGATTACCTCTATGAGCAGTCCGTGGCCTCCCTGGCAGAATGGCTGGGTGTGGAGATCTCTTCAAATCTGGCGCTGCATACGGCGCGGCGCTTCTGCCTGGCAATAGAGAACAACAGCGTTTCGCTCTACTATATCCGCGCTCTGGACGGCAAGCCCTACCGCTGTGATACGGCGCTGAACGGCTCACGGCTGGCTGAGCGCCTGTCCGCCTATGTGCCCAACAGCATGCAGTTTGCCTTTGAGGCGGGGGAAAGCTATCAGGATATTGATCCCTACGCCTGTATTCTGGGAGAATTGAGCCCGGTCCCGCAGCTTGTGGCCTCTAATCCCATGCAGGGAACAGAGGGAGAAGAGCTGCTCAGACTGTTTGACATGAATCCGCTGGTAGCCAACCACTACCCGGAGAGCGACGGCACGCAGGTTTATGTGGAGGGAGAACGCAGCCTGCGCGTCTCCGGTGATGGAAGAGTGGTCTACAGCTGTATTCGCGATAAGAGTGCTGCGGAGCCGTCTGTCGGAACCAGCGCAGTCGTATCGTCCGCTTGCGATCTGGCTATGTCCATGCCGGGGGCGGAAAACTGGACGCTGCAGATGAGCAATATCAGCTATGATCAGGATACGCAGGAATATACGGTGCGCTTTGAGTACGTGGTGGACGGTCTGGTCGTCTGCTTCGGCGGACGCAGCGGCGCCATGGAGATCGTTATAGACAGCACAGGCTTTTTGTGCCGGGCGGATTTTATATGCCGCAGCTATGCGGCGCAGGGAACGGAAGAGGCCATGCCGGAAAAGCAGGCTCTGGCCGTGATCACGGCACTGGGCGGCGGTGAACCCATGCTCTGCTATGCCGACAACGGCGAGACGGTCACGCCCAGCTGGGTCATAAAGCGCTGACAGGTGAACTATGGATACTGGTAAGATCAAAAATTTCATAATCGCCGCACTGGTCCTGGTCAATCTGTTTATGCTGGGGCTTTACGGCGCGGCACGCAGCAGTGAGGCAGAAATGCAGCGGAATGCATATATTCAGCTTCAGTCGCTCTATGAAAAAAGCGGCATCAACCTGCCGGCGGGACTGGATATCACCCGCCGCGCGCCTACAGGCCAGGGCATGACCCGCAATCTTGAGGCCGAGCGGTCTATGGCAGAATCGGTGCTGGGCAAATGCTCCGTGATCGAGCAGGGCGGCAATATTTATGCCTACTCCGGGCCGGACGGACAGGCCAACTTTCGCGGTACCGGCGAATTTGAGATGCTCCTGGCCTACGGCGTAGCCGATACCAGCCGCGGCAAGGTGCAGGCG
>CAKTGW010000284.1 GCA_934561725.1 uncultured Oscillospiraceae bacterium | reverse complement strand
CACATTGGAGAGGCCGCCGGTGGAATTGAAGCCCATATCAGAGAGCATCTTAATAAACTCCAGCATCTCAGACTGCTTTTCCTGCATACCTTTGATGACCAGGAAAAGAGGGTCGAACCACATATCCTCAGCTTCCATTCCGTTCATCATACCGCGCTCCAGCATCTCCTGGCAATAAGCCATACGCTCCTCATTGTCGGCAGGAATACCATGTTTGGAGCAGAGCGCAATAACGATAGCCTCGTTAGCGGCTGCAAGATCAATATAACCGATACGGTCTCCTGCGTCGGCAGAGTTAACAATAGGCTTGCCCTTTGCGCGGTTATATACACTGATGCCGGCCTCTATGGCTTTCATATTGGCGGTATCAAGAGCCAGAGGAACATTATCAAAGTTGGATTGCAGCAGTTGTACACCCCATTTCATCAGCTCTTCGCCATCGCGCTCAGCAGGACCGATGTTGAGATCCAGATATGTTGCACCGGCGTCAAGCTGCTCTTTTGCTCTTTTAAGAATGGGTTCAGGATTACGGGTGGCCATAGCCTCACGGATAACGGGTGAAATGCAGTGGATACGTTCGCCAATTACAATAAACTTTCCCATAATTTTCCTCCAAAATTAATATGTATTCCCACTTTATAGGGGGCGCAGCCCTCATCTGTTTTTCAGATGAGGGCATATTCAGTTATACTTTAAGCTCTTTGAAGAACTTGACGAGTCCAATCGCTTCGTTCGGTGCGACAATGATCTTCCAATCGGGCAGCCGCTCTTCAATTTCACCCTTCAATACAGCAACTTTTCCGGGAATGACCAAAGCGCGATTCTTGATTTTACCTTCAATATCGAATTCCTTGAAGAATTTTTCGATTGAACCGGCGCTCAGCTTTCCGGCAGCCCAGGCAGTCAAAACAGAATATCCTCCGGCGTCAGAGATCAGTAGATTCATGGGGATACCGGAGCGTTCCAGCTCGCCGGTAACCACAAAATATGTCAATGCAAAGTCCACCGTAGTGACACAAACACTGTTTTCATCTGCGCCGTTCAGAGGATAAATTCCAGGTGCGACCTTCATAGGCTTTTGCGGATCGGTATAGATGTTCTGCCGCAGGCCATACAAAGACAACGCCTGTGCATAGCTCATGTTTTCCATAATGACGATAGAGCCATATTTCAGCGTGAAAAGAGATGCAAGGGCGGTCTGGAGATTTTCATCTCCGGCAGCCAGCTTGCCGACATTGACGATAGAGGGATAGCCGAAGGTACGGTCCTTGTCCTTCAGAGCGGCACGGCGCACCTGTACCGCAGTGGCAAAAGCATCTTTTACAGAGCTCACACCCACATCGATGACCAGATTTTTATTGCCCAGCTTCTCCAGTGCGGCAACTGTATCGTACAGTGCATCTATATTCTCTGCGGTTACGCCGAGGACGACACCAGATTCTACTGCCAAGGCACTCATGGCTTCGTAGTTTTCCGGCGTAGCTCCGTTGAGCAGCGGTTTTCCGGCGGTACAGATCGCCAATGCAGCCCGTGCGGCTTCTACATCCTTGCAGTCCAAAATCAGTGTGCGTCCCGAAGCGGCAGCCTTTTTTACCAGCTCTGCATAAGCGACAGGATCGCCTTCATAAACGCAGTTCAGCATTTCAACATACTCACGCTCGCCAATGCGCTCGTAATCGATTTTCTGCACTTCATCCAGCTTCGTATCAGCACAGGAAGAGCAAATGGAAACTGCAAACAGGTTTTTAGAAACAAAAGTCTTTTCGTGACGGAAGAGAACTGTTTCACCGCCGAGACTATGTTCAGCTTCACCGGCGCCGACCTTTATGCTCTTCATCGGAGGAGCCGTTGCCTCACTCAGCGTGGCCAGAGCATCTGCGGAAAGATGAGGGCATTTTTCAATGGGAACAGATCCCTGGGCGACCTTCATGGCAAAAGCCATGCAGGTGGGATTGCCGCACTCCTTGCAGTTGGTTTTCGGAGTGAGTTTAAAAATATCAAGTCCTTTAAGTGCCATTGTTTTTCCTCCTCCCGTTACATCAGTTCATCAATGAACTTGGCAATTGTTGCCACAGACTGCGGATGCTTCAGGATCACGGCATTAGAGCCGGAAGCAAGACAGGCAGCAGTGGTTGATACTTCCATTGCGATACCGCGTTTTTCCGCGGGACCCCACTCCGGAAAATCAGCTTCGGAGACAATGGACTCCTTAACACTCCACGCATCAGCAGCTACAGGAGTAACGATCGGGTTCTGAAGCATAGCGTCGTTCTGAGCCAAGGCTGCTGCTTTGACTCTGTCCATAGTAGAGGCGACATATTCAAAGCCATAGCCAGCCGCCGCAGAGCCTACATTCATTACTACACTGTCGGCGGGGACTCCCATCT
>CAKTGW010000283.1 GCA_934561725.1 uncultured Oscillospiraceae bacterium | reverse complement strand
CTGCGCCGCGACGGCGAGTTTATCCGTATCACCAACGCGGGACTGCAGGAGAGCCATCCCCACGATATCTATATCACCCGCGAAGCGCCTAACTATTCCCGCAGCAACGCTTAAATGCCTGCTTTTCGGCCGCCGCACAAAAGCGCGGCGGTTTTTGCGTGCAAACAATGGAAAACCCTTGACAGCGCGGATAAATATCACTATGATGGGTAACGTTTTTTTGAATGCTGCATGATGATGAAAGAGGCGCTTTACGGATGGAGATTAAACGCGAAAACCCCGCATCCCGGCAGACCAGGATCGCTGCCTTGGCCCGCAAAAACGACCTGCCCTTTTCTGTCGTCTGGCAGGCAGCCGTAAAATCACTTTAAGCGTTCGTACAAATCACAAAGTTTAAGGCTCCCCTTGGTATCAAGGGGAGCCTTTTTGGCACTCCAAGCTTTCTTTGGATAAAGAAATTCCCACAGAGACCCGCCAAAGCAGGTCCCGTGGGAGACGAATGAAAAAGCTGTGGATACCCACCGCAGGGCAGGTACCGCAAACCGCACCAGCTCATCTGCAGTTTGCAGCCATCCAGACCAATCCATACAAGATCGGCTGATGCAGCATATAAACAAGCAGTGTGTGGCGTCCCGGCAAAGTCAGCAGGCGCGGACAATGCCAGTCCATCCACGGCCTGTGTCCATTGCGCAGCAGCTCTCCTCCAAGCCAGCTGCCCAGAAGAAACAGGAAAAACCACGGAAAAAGCGGAAAATAATCCTCTGAGACAAATGCTGTATTCCGCAATCCAAGAGGATAGAGCCAGCCCGCACCAATATAGACATAACGATAAACATAATAGCCCAGACAAAAGGCAGGAATTGAAACCATCGGCAGTACGGGCCGCGGCAGCTTTCTGAAAAAGTCTCCACACAGTCCATAGAGCATCATGCTGCACCCCAACAGGAGCAGAACACCAAAGCGAATAGTGACTCCCACTACAGAGGCCGCCAACTCCACAGTCAGGCCGCAGGCCGTGACCAGCGCTCCCCGCCGCAGGTTGTCCCGGCTGAGGCGGGAACTGAATCCGGATGCCAGAATGAAGGTAGACGCACATATGCGCTCCAAAATGTCCATCGGCAAACTGAACACGAAGGACCAGCTCACCAGCCCAAACATGCCCATATCATAAACCAGATGGTAAAAAATCATGGCAAACAGAGCCAGGCCACGGGCCGCATCCAGCAGCTCGATCCTTTTCTTAGACATTGAAGCGGAAGAGCGTCACATCTCCGTCCTGCATAACATAGTCCTTGCCTTCAGACCGCACAAGCCCCTTTTCACGTGCGGCTGCCATTGTACCGCATGTCTTCAGATCATCAAAGGCCACGATCTCCGCCCGGATAAATCCGCGCTCAAAATCTGTATGGATCTTTCCCGCAGCCTGCGGCGCCTTTGTTCCTTTAGTGATCGTCCAGGCACGGACCTCATCCGGTCCGGCCGTCAGATAAGAGATCAGGCCCAGCAGCGTATAGGAACACTTGATCAGGCGGGCCAGACCGCCTTCCGTCATCCCCAGTTCTTCCATAAACATGGCCCGGTCTTCCTCATCCAGCTGCGCCATTTCCTCCTCAAATTTTGCACAGACCGGCAGCACCTGACTGCCCTCCTGTGCAGCCAATGCCTCGACCTGCTTGAAATAGGCGTTATTTTCGTGGTCGGCAATCCCCGCTTCATCCATATTGCAGGCATAGATGACCGGCTTCAGAGTAAGCAGCTCGCTGGTACGCACGATCGCCATGTCGTCCTCACTGCACGGGAAACTCCGTGCGCCCTTGCCTTCATCCAGATGTGCTTTGAGAGCCTCAAAAACCTCTGCCTCATGCAGAAACTTTTTATCGCCGCCCTTGGCCGCCTTTTTTGCCTTATCGATGCGCCGTTCCACCATTTCCATATCTGCCATGATCAACTCAAGGTTAATGATATCAATATCGCGGATCGGATCCGTGCCGCCTTCCACGTGGATGACATTCTCATCATCAAAACAGCGTACAACATGGACAATGGCATCCGTCATGCGAATGTTAGACAAAAATTTATTGCCCAAGCCCTCACCCCGGCTGGCGCCGCGCACCAGTCCTGCAATATCTACGAACTCGATCACGGCAGGCGTATACTTCTTGGGAGAGTACATCTCTGCCAGAAAATCCAGACGCTCGTCCGGTACTGCAACCATACCCACGTTGGGATCAATGGTGCAGAACGGATAGTTCGCGCTCTCTGCTCCGGCGTTTGTGATTGCATTGAACAGCGTACTCTTGCCCACATTGGGCAGTCCTACGATACCTAATTTCATAGTTTTCTCTATCTCCTTAAAAAGTCTTGATTTTCAAGGGCTTCCGGAATCCGGCGTGTTTGG
>CAKTGW010000282.1 GCA_934561725.1 uncultured Oscillospiraceae bacterium | reverse complement strand
GACGGCAAGCAGGGGACGGATCGCCAGCAGGGCCATCCAGCCTTCAATGATATACAGAGCCATGCTCAGCTTTTTGAAGCGTTCAAGACTGATGAGGTTGCAGATGATGCCCAGCACGGAGCAGGCGGCGATTACCGCAAACAGCGGCAGGCCGATGGTGCTGCGCAGAGAGACCAGAGTGATGGGGGCATAGGTGCCGGCAATCAGAAGGAAGATCGAGCAATGGTCAAAGACCCGCAGGACCTGTTTGGTCCGGGGTGAGCGAACGGCATGGTAGACGCAGGAGGCGGTGTAGAGCACCGTGAGACTGAGACCATATATAATGGCACCTGCAATTCCGGTAGCACGTGCGCAGGCAAGGTACAGCATGATCGCTGTACCGGCAATGGCCAGAACGATTCCTGAGCCGTGAGAAATGGCATTGGCCAGTTCCTCACCCATAGTTTGGGGACGAAAAGCAGCAGTACGCGTCATATAAATCAACTCCTGAAAAAGATAATCTAGTATTTAATACTAGGTTATCACATATTCGTTTTGATTTCAAGTCGAAAACAAATTAAATCTTTTAAAATTTTTTGTTGAAGAAATCATTTTATTCATGATATACTATGCTTATCTTCATTTTGCAGCTTGTGGAGGTCAATATGGACACAGCAGTACAGACGGCGCGTGAAAAAATGAATGATTGGAGCGGCATGATGACGGCACACCGGCTGCCGGCCTGGGCAGAGCTTCCGGACCTGGAGCTGTATATGGATCAGGTGGTCATACTGGTCTCCCAGTATCTCAGCCATCTGGGCCCCATGCTCGGAGAGGAAAAGCCCATCACGCCGGCGATGATCAACAACTATGTAAAGATGGGACTGCTGAAGGCACCCGTAAAGAAGAAATACAGACGCGGACATCTGGCCGGCTTGCTCATGATCTGTATCCTGAAGCGCTCCCTGAACATGTCGGCTATTCAGCGGCTGATCCCGCGGGAATTGTCAGAGGCGGAGATGGAGACATTGTATGAGTCCTTCCGGGCCAATCGCGCGCGTGGAATACAGTGCATGGCCGAGGCGGTGCACAGCTGGGACGGCCCTGTGTTTTTTGATGATACCGAAACGGACGGCAAGGCACTGGTCATGCGTCTGGCAGTCATGGCCAATCTGTTCAAAATCAGCGCAGAAAAGCTGATCGGTGCCGAGGGCAAGCAAATATGAAAAAATCTGCGGAACTGGAGTGTTCCGCAGATTTTTTCATATTTTTTTTGACAGATCCTGCAGGTTTTTCCGCAGAGACGCAAGCTGTTCAGAGGTCACGCCGGAATAGTTGACCACCAAAGTATGGTCAAAGCGCGGATCCTGAAGTCGGGTAAAGTCGGAGAGACAGGCAATGTGTATTCCCATGCGGGCGGCACGAGCCTTCAGCTCACTGTCGGGAAGTGTGGTCTGCACATGCAGAAGAAAGTGGAGACCGGCGTGCTCCTCTGTGATCGAGAGCCTGCTGCGGAAGGGGAGTGCATCGATCGTTTCAATGACCTGACCGCGCAATGCCTTATAGTAGTTTTTCATCCGGGACAGATGCTGTTCAAAATAGCCGCCGTCAATGAATTGGGCCAGTGTATACTGCTCAAAGCTGGGCACTGTACAGGCATAGAAGCCCAGCTTTGACTGATACTGCGCCATCAGCTCCGGCGGCAGGACCATATAGCTGATGCGGATAGAGGGGGCAATGCTTTTGGAAAAGGTGTTCATATAAACCACGCGCCCGCCGGTATCTATGCTCTGCATAGTCTCAATAGGCCGGCCGGAGAAGCGGAACTCACTGTCGTAGTCATCTTCAATGATGATCCCGCCAGTCTCCTGAGCCCATCGCAGCAGAGCACGGCGGCGGGAAATAGGCATGACAATGCCTGTGGGAAAATGGTGAGCGGGGGAGATGTGTGCGACCTGAGCGCCGCTTTCGGCCAAGGCAGAGGGCTCCAATCCCTGATCGTCCAGCGGGATCGCGGCTGTACGCGCCCCGGAGGCGCGGCAGATCAGGCCGACCTTGCTGTAGCCGGGATCCTCCAGCGCATAAATGAGCTGATTGCCCAGAAGCTGCACGATCAGATTATACAGCACCTCTGTGCCGGCGGCGACCACAATGTTTTCCGGATCTACGCGCATACCGCGGAAACGGTAAAGATGTCCGGCAATGGCGGTGCGCAGCTGAGGCGCACCGCTGTGGGGCAGGCTTTCCAAAAGCCGGGATGAGCGCTCAGACAGAGTCTGGCGCATAAGGTGTGACCACGTGGCAAAGGGAAAGTTCTGGGTGTTGATGCGGTTTTCCTGCAGATCCAGCAGCCAGCTTTTTTTAGCTGCCGGCGGGGGAGACACGGAGGGCAGGGGCGGAGGTGGAGAAAGACGCTGTTCCA
>CAKTGW010000281.1 GCA_934561725.1 uncultured Oscillospiraceae bacterium | reverse complement strand
GAGCATGCTCCACACGCTGAAGCGTCAGAGTGCTGCTCTTTTCAAAATATTCATTCATAAACAGATTCGTCAAGTCCTCCAGAAGCACCGCTCCGCAGCAGCCGGTCAGCTTTTCCAGCTCCACCGGACACTCCAGCGTCTCAAAGCCCTTATCCCGGCGCATAGCCCTGTGCCGTTCCACCCGGCGCGCGCCCTCTTCGTCCCACACCCGCATAGTGGCCACATAATGGCGGCTGGTGCAGTCCGACTGCACGATCAGGTGCTCGGCCCATGCGCTCTTTCCGCTTCCGGAACCTCCGCTCACATAAATCACCATCAGCTCAAAGGTTCATAGGCCTTGACAGAAATATCCGCAAAGGTATCCATTCCGTCATAAATTGCCAGGGCCATATCCAGAAGCGGCATAACCGCCACCGCACCTGTCCCCTCACCCAGACGCATCCCCGCATAGACAAAAGGATGCATGCCCAGAGCATTCAGCACCAGCTCCCCGGCCGGCTCTGCCGACGCATGGCTGCCCAGCATATAGTCCGCCGCAGCAGGACACAGCCGGAATGCGCACAGCGCCGCCACAGAGGAGATAAATCCATCAATAAGCACCGGGATACGGTAAACAGCGCCACCCAAAAACACGCCGCACAGGCCGGCAATATCCAGCCCGCCGACCTTGCTGAGCACATCGATCACATCGTCAGGATCCGGCTTGTTCTGCACAATGCCCCGCTCAATGGCATGGATCTTACGCCGCAGGCCTTCACTTGAAAGTCCCGCGCCGCGCCCGGCTACCTGTGCCGGCTCCCGATCCAGAAGCGCTGCTGTTACCGCCGCCGAGGTCGTTGTGTTTCCGATCCCCATCTCACCGGTAGCCAACAGGCCATAGCCCCTTTTTTTCATATCTTCCACCAGCCGGATCCCCGTTATCACAGCCTGTTCCGCCTCTTTCCGCGTCATGGCCGGGCCTTCGGTAAAATCTGCCGTTCCCCTGCGCACACAGCTCTGGATGATTTTCTGACCGCTGACCGGAACGGCCACGCCGATATCTACAGGATACACATCTGCCCTGGCAACTCTGCTCATGCGGCAGACATTGCTGGTTCCCCGGCCCATGTTCTCCGTAACAATAGCCGTGACCTCCTGCCCGGTCTGTGTCACGCCCTGGCGAACCACACCGTTATCTGCACACATAACGATCACCGCCCGTCTGGACAGGTCAACATCCGCATTTCCGGTCATCCCTGCTATCCGTATGACCGCATTTTCCAGCTCTCCCAAGCTGCCCAGGGGCTTGGCAATTGCATTCCATCGTCCTTGGGCCGCAGCCATGGCAACCTTATCCGCAGATCTGATCTGAGCAATGTATTCCTCAAGCTTCACAGTGCTTCCTCCTGTAATTGCAGCCCACTAAAAAAGCCCCCTCCGCATATGCCGAGGGGGCTCTCACTGAAAAAGTTGAAACCGGCCTCCCTGTCTGCACACGCTAAGTGCACCGACAGCAAGATGCGGCCATATAAAACTGATTTCAGTTGATTATAACAAATTTCGCCCACAGTGTAAAGAGCCTATTTTTTAACTTAAAATACTGCTCCGGCTTACTTCAGGACGACCTTATTGAACTTTTTCTTACCGCGCTTGACAACAACGCCTTCGGTCAGCTCCGCTGCCGTAAAGATCTTTGAAAACTCGCCGATCTTTTCGCCGTTGGCTTCCACACCGCCCTGCTGGACATTGCGCCGTGCCTCGCCCTTAGAGGGGCAGAGTCCGGTCTTGATCAGCAACGTAAGGATGTCAATGCCGCCATCAGTCAGATCTGCTTCAGTCAGTTCAGTGGTCGGCATATTTGCGTCATCCGCTCCGCCGCCGAAGAGTGCCTTGGCGCTCTCCTGTGCCTTATTTGCCTCTTCCTCGCCATGCACCAGCTTAGTCAGCTCATAGGCCAGGATCTCCTTGGCGCGGTTGAGCTGAGCGCCTTCCCAGGAATCCATTGCATCGATTTCCTCCAAGGGCAGGAAGGTGAGCATACGGATGCACTTGAGCACATCATCGTCGCCCACATTGCGCCAGTACTGGTAAAACTCAAAGGGACTGGTTTTATTGGGATCGAGCCACACCGCTCCGGAGGCCGTCTTACCCATCTTTTTGCCCTCGCTGTTGAGCAGCAGAGTGATGGTCATAGCATGGGCATCCTTGCCCAGCTTGCGGCGGATCAGTTCTGTACCGCCCAGCATATTGCTCCACTGGTCATTGCCGCCAAACTGCATATTGCAGCCATAGTGCTGGAACATGTAGTAGAAGTCATAGCTCTGCATGATCATGTAGTTGAATTCCAGGAAGCTGAGACCCTTCTCCATACGCTGCTTGTAGCATTCGGCGCGCAGCATGTTGTTCACGGAGAAACAGGCGCCCACTTCACGGAGACGTTCTACAT
>CAKTGW010000280.1 GCA_934561725.1 uncultured Oscillospiraceae bacterium | reverse complement strand
CCGCCTGGCTGATGGTACAATCGTTCTGGCTGACGAAATTTCTCCGGATACCTGCCGCCTCTGGGACAGCACGACTCATGAGAAGCTGGATAAGGACAGATTCAGAAGAGATCTGGGCGGCGTTGAGGATGCCTATAATGAGGTTATGCGCCGTCTGATGGGCAACAACTGAACAAATAATTTCGGAGGATAGAGAAATTGGGCGGCTTTTTTGGTGCAGTTTCAAAGCGGGACTGCGTATTAGATATCTTTTTCGGCGTGGATTATCATTCACATCTGGGCACCCGGCGGGGCGGAATGATCATCTATGACGAGCAGGACGGATTCCAACGGCAGATCCACAATATTGAGAATACACCTTTCCGGACAAAATTTGAGCGTGACCTGGTTGGCTTCAAAGGCAACAGCGGTATTGGCTGCATCAGCGATACTGATCCGCAGCCTCTGCTTGTCCGGTCGCATCTTGGCCTTTATGCCATTACCACAGTCGGAATTATAAATAATGCTGAGACGCTGATCGAGGAGTATTTTTCAGATCACGGACATCAGTTTATGGCCATGAGTTCTGGCAAGGTCAATCAGACAGAGCTGGTTGCCGCCCTTATCAATCAAAAGGACAGCCTTGTGGAGGGACTGCAGCACGTGCAGGATGTCATTGATGGTTCTATGACCACGCTGATTTTGACAGCGGATGGCATTATAGCTGCCCGTGACCGTTTCGGACGATTGCCTGTCCTGATCGGAAAAAACGAGGATGGATATTGCGTCTCGTTTGAATCCTTTGCTTACAGCAAGCTGGGATATCATGATGAATATGAGTTAGGCCCGGGGGAAATTGTATTTGTTGCAACGGATGGCATTCAAACGCTGCAGGAGCCTGGAAAGGAAATGAAGATCTGCGCATTCCTGTGGACCTATTATGGATATCCCAATTCACGGTATGAAGGCGTGAATGTTGAGGTCATGCGCTATCAGAACGGTCGGCGCATGGCGGCTGACGAGCAGGAACGCGGCGTTATGCCGGATGTGGATTTCATCGCTGGAGTACCGGATTCCGGTGTGCCGCATGCGATCGGCTATGCAAACGAGAGTAAGATACCGTTTGCACGCCCGTTTGTTAAGTACACACCGACTTGGCCGCGCAGCTTTATGCCTGCTAATCAGGAAGTGCGCAATCAGGTTGCTAAAATGAAGCAGATCCCGGTTCCTGAGCTGATTGAAGGGAAGAAGCTGCTGTTCGTTGATGATTCTATTGTTCGTGGTACACAGCTGCGTGAAACTGTTGAATTTCTCTATGAGAGTGGGGCGGCAGAAGTGCATATGCGCTCGGCCTGCCCGCCAATTATGTATGGTTGTAAGTACCTTAATTTTTCCCGCAGCAATTCTGAAATGGAATTGATCGCCCGGAGTACGGTACAGGCTTTGGAGGGCGATGAGGGGCAGAAGCATCTTGATGAGTACGCAGATGCGACGACGGAGAGAGGTCAATGTATGCTCAAGGCGATTTGTGAAAAGCTGCATATCACCTCACTTGGCTATCAATCAATCGAGGGACTGATTGAGTCTATAGGCATTGATCCTGAAAAAATCTGCACCTATTGCTGGACCGGAAAGGAGTAAAATATGAAAAACTCTCACTCTGATTCTTATGCGGCAGCTGGCGTTGATGTCACCGCCGGCTATGAAGCCGTTAATCGTATTAAGCCTCTGGTGGAATCTACTTATATTCCCGGAGTTATGGGCTCATTGGGCGGATTCGGCGGCATGTTTGCTCTGGATACTGCCGGAATGAAGGAGCCGGTGCTGGTTTCCGGTACAGACGGAGTCGGTACAAAGCTGAAGCTGGCTTTTATTATGGACAAGCATAATACTGTCGGCATAGACTGTGTGGCAATGTGTGTAAATGATGTAGTTTGCGGCGGCGCCAAGCCTCTGTTTTTCCTGGACTATATCGCCTGCGGAAAAAATTATCCGGAGCGCATTGAAGCAATTGTAGAGGGAATTACAGAAGGCTGCCGGCAGGCAGGCTGCGCTTTGGTTGGCGGTGAAACCGCAGAAATGCCGGGCTTTTATCCTGTGGATGAATACGATCTTGCCGGCTTTACGGTTGGTGTAGTGGATAAGGCGAAAATTCTGGATAACGATAACGTACATGAGGGAGATGTGGTGATTGCACTTCCTTCCAGCGGTGTACATTCCAATGGTTTTTCTCTGGTCCGCAAGGTCTTTGATGTGGAAAACAGGGATATGAAAGCGCCTGTCCCCGAGTTGGGCGGAAAGAGTCTGGGAGAGACTCTGCTGACACCGACGCGTATATATGTCAAGCAGGTACTGCATCTTATGGAACGCGTACAGGTCAAATCTGTTGCCCATATCACCGGCGGCGGATTTTATGAGAATATGCCTCGTAGCATGCCCAAGGGACTGTC
>CAKTGW010000279.1 GCA_934561725.1 uncultured Oscillospiraceae bacterium | reverse complement strand
CTGCAATGGTTTCCTTGTTTTCTTCTAGCTTTTTGAGCAGTATGGTAATATCTGTTATATCTTCCTGCCAATACACATGACCGCCTTCGATAGGGTAACTTTTTAGCAGGGTATGTTTATCAAGGTTAACAGCGCCCGCCTCTGCCGTACACATGACCTGTTCAGAAAGCACAGGCGAATTTGCGGAGGCGTAGCGGACTTTATGGTCGTGATCAGCAATCTGGGCGCCGAGGATCCCGGCCTTAAACAGCTCATCATAGCCAGTATTGGTCTGAATCAATCCGCACTGGATACAGCTTTCCAGTATGGCGGTAAACATCAGGCACTGCACCGCTGTAATATCTCCGCCTATCACTTGCATCCACCTGGCTCCGCTGGCGTAGATAAAGGCATATAGAATGGAGCAGGACAGCAGAAGCGCCGGTAAGTATTTTCTCCTTTGCGCCAGACGGCATTTGATGAGCATGATCACAAAGGCGGCCAGCGCACAGATGATCTCCCACCCGATAACAAAATAATATCCGTACTCGTATCCGTTATCCGTATCGCTCCAAACCGTTCCGGTCGGGAAGGAGAAAACAAGCTGATGGAGATCGTTTGTCAGTACCAGCAGCAGAAAGAACAGGGTGGGAAGATAGAGCAGTCTTGTCCATTTGGGCAGATGGTAGCTTTCCGGCTTACCCAGCGACATGGAAACAAACACGGAAAGCAGAGGTATGAACAGCATAGGACAATAGTACCAGTACCATAGATGTCGGATCGCATCAGGAGCGACCACAAAAAAATATTTTATTGACCGTATAACAAACCAGAAGACGGTCAGACATGAAACGCCGACCATATAGCGGCGCACCTGTGTTTGTAAAATGCGATGGCTGACAGAGAGACCCCAGCCAATGTACAGACTGATATAAAGGATCGTGCGGACCAAACCCAGCGGTACGGGAAAAACATCAAACTTTCCCAAAACGCGGGCAGAGATAGCACAGACGATCAGCACAGCTACCAGGACTCCCGTTCTTTGATTCTGCTTAGTCATGCGTGGACACCTCCCCGCGAAATACAACTCTCATCACCGTATCTTCCTTGGTATCTCATTTACAGCATTTCCAGTCTTAGCCTTGAAAGAAACCTGATTTTTTGTTTCCCCTACCCATTTTTCGGTTCGGGGTGGCAAGAAAATCAGATTTTTTCTTTTCAACCCTACCCTTTCGGGGGGGTGGGGTGGGGACAAAAGTGTGGAAATCGCTTAAATTATGGGTGCCGGCAATGCCGAAGGAGGATATGGGCTTTGTCTCCAATGAAAAGCTTCTGACTACGTTGCCAACAAACAGAGGCCGCTCTCCTTTGATTCCTATTATACCATATAACCATGACTTAATCGAGGGTCAAAGAAAAGAAAGGAGGGATTTGATGGCGCTTACCCATAAAACAGCACGCTACAAGGTGATCGCCGACTCGGGAGGAAATCGGTACAGCTTCTTTTGTGACATCACAGGTGCTTTGTTACATACGACCGATCCTATCCAAGCAAAGACACAGGAGCAGGAATTGGAGACCGCATGGGAAGACGCACGGAAATATTTTAACCGATGTCACAAGTGCGGCAAATGGGTATCGAATGCCATGTATAACGCTGATGTGGCGGAATGTGTGGAATGTGCGCCGTGGGAAGAGCCGCCTCGTTACTGCTCCCACTGCGGCAAAGAGATTACCTTTGCAGAAATATTTTGTCCACGCTGCGGCAAACGGCTTCAATATGGAGGAGAAGGGGTATAAGATGACACGGCAGCAAATTGAGCAGATCCGTCTGGAAAGCATGAAGCAATATGGATTTGGGCCAGAAGCTATGAAGCTGCTTAAAGTCTGCGCTAATTGCGGTGCAACCGTCTCTGCGGAGCAGCAAACGTGTGGAGAATGCGGCAGTGGACTTCCCCAGGAAACTCTTTATCAGTTCTACCTTAATTTACACCGTCGCTGTCCAGTATGTGAAACAGCGCTTTCGGACAACGCAATCTTTTGTCCTAATTGTGGGGCAATGCTCACAGCAAAGCGCAAAGAAATGAAGGATTTTAATCGTCAGTAAAGAGAAATAAATCACGAAAGGAAGGATGTGACTATGGGACTTATTAAAGCGGCATTAGGCTCTGCAGGCGGCGTGATGGCCGATCAGTGGAAGGAGTATTTCTACTGTGAGGCAATCCCCGTTACCGTGCTGGCGGTCAAGGGGCGGAAACGGGCCTCTGGGCGCTCCAGCAACACCAGAGGCACCGACAACATTATCACCAGCGGCTCCGTGATCGCCGTGGCCGACGGCCAGTGCATGATGATCGTGGAGCAGGGCAAGGTGGTGGAGGTATGCGCTGAACCCGGCGAATTCACCTTCGACGCCTCCACGGAACCCAGCATCTTTTCGGGCGACCTGGGGG
>CAKTGW010000278.1 GCA_934561725.1 uncultured Oscillospiraceae bacterium | reverse complement strand
CCTCAACAAGATGCAATGGGGCATCGCACCGAAGGGTGCGGTGTCCTTTTTCGTTTTGTTGAGCCTTGCGTCCCGGCCCCTGGACAAGGCCGGACGCAGCATTTTCCAATTCCCTTTTCTCATTTCTCTATTTTCCCTTGGGGGGAGAAACGCTCCCCCCACACTCCCACTCAAAAACATTCATCAAAAAAGAACCGCACTGCCAGCTCTGGCGGTGCGGTTCTTTTTCCTTATATATAGCGGTCAATATGAATAATGATCCTGCCTTTTTTACTCTGTCCTGCTACTGTTCGCAGAATACACTTTCCCAACCCCCGGCAGGTGAGGATATCGCCCTCCGCAACGGTTTTATCCGCTTTCAGACATTCACGGTGATTTATGGCCGCTTTCCCGCCGGAGATCAACTCCGCCGCCCGGCTGCGCGAAATGGAAAAGCCGGATGAGAGCACGCTGTCCAGCCGGAGTGCCGCCACTGTATCCGTTATATGCCGCAGCTGCGGCGGCTGTACCCGCAGCTCAGAGAGAGGCCGCTCCTGTACTGAAACACCATAGCGCCCGATGCTCTCCCATTGGCTGATCACGATATCTGCTGTACTTTTCAGAAGTACACACTGCGCCTCATCATCATCGATCAGAATATCCCCAAGCTTTTCACGAACCAGCCCGAGTCCCATGAGTGAGCCTAGTACGTCTCTGTGACTTACGCCGGAAGTCCGCCTCAAATCTGCCGACACAGCCGTGAGTACGCCGTCCAGATCCGGCGTTAAAAACTCCTCTTCCATCCAGTCCGGCAGGAAAAAACAGATTTTCCGTTCAGCGTTCTCGTATCCGCCGCAAAATACATAACGCAAATCGCCATAAAAGCGCAGCGCATCCTGCACATCAGCCTGTTCCGCCGGAGTGAGAAAATCCGTATATTCCGGAGTAGAACGTGTCCGGCAGCGGTCTGCCTTATCCAGAATACGGGAAAACAGGATCCGCTGCTCACCGCTGCGGGCATACCGATCCAGAAATTCAGTCTTAGTCATTATTTCACGCCTTTCCTGCTGCAAGTATGGCACACGCAGCGTTTTCTGTCAAATGATTTATCTATTGACAGCTTTGTTTCCATGTGATATGGTTAATTACGTAAGTAATGAACTATGTCACCGGAGGAACATAAATGCATGGCACGCTGAATGAACAGTCATTGATCTACTTGCAAATTGCACAAATGCTGGAGGACGATATCCTTCGGCAAATATATCCGGAAGATCAACAGGTGCCAAGTACAAACGAGCTGGCCAGAAACTACCGGATCAATCCGGCGACTGCCGCAAAAGGCGTAAACCTTCTGGTTGCTGATGGCATTCTGTATAAGCGCCGCGGCATAGGTATGTTTGTTGCTCCGGGCGCTGCCGAATTGATCCGCAGGAAACGGCGGACAGCGTTTGCAGACACCTATATCCGGCCGCTGATCCGTGAAAGCCGGAATTTGGAAATAGACGATCATGAGCTTATTGCAATGATCCAAAGTATTCTGATGAAAGGAGATTGACATGGAAAAACTTCTGACCATATCTGGAATAGATAAATCCTATCGCAATAAAAAGGTGCTCAGCGGCTTGGAACTGACGATTGAACCCGGCAAGATCTATGGTTTGATTGGCCGCAACGGCGCCGGAAAAACCACGCTTCTCAGTATCATGACCGGGCAGAACAGACCGGATGCCGGCAGCGTGACCTATGGCGGCGAGCCTGTATGGGAAAACCGGCATGCACTTGATGCGATCTGCTTTTCCCGTGAGCTGAGTTCCCCATGGTTCAGTGGCCAGAACAGCTATCGTGCTTCATTCTTTCTGAGGGCGGCCGCAGATTTTTATCCCCGTTGGGATAATACTTACGCTGAACAGCTCCTGAAGGAATTCGATCTGGATCCCAGAAAGCGGCTTTCCGCGCTGTCAAAAGGACAAATCAGTGCTTTGGCGATCATCATTGCACTAGCCTCTAAAGCTCCGGTCACAATTCTGGATGAGCCTGTTTCCGGACTGGACGTAGTCATGCGCGAAAAATTCTACGCCCTGCTTCTGGATGACCACATAAACACCGGCCGCAGCTTCATTGTCTCCACGCATATTATTGAAGAAGCCGCTGATGTATTTGAGGAGGTCATTATACTGGATGAGGGCAAAATCATCGAAAAAGCGCCCACTGAGGAATTGATCGCTCAATTTGCTTTTCTTAGTGGACGTGCCGACCTTGTGGACTGCTCCGCTCAGGGTTTGACCATACTCTCTTCTCATACACTTGGACTGCATAAAACACTGGCTGTCCGCGGCATCACACCAGATTACACTCCCTGCGCCGATGTAGATATCTCTCCCATGAGCTTGCAGAATGTATTTGTCACGCTATGCGGCCATGAGGACAAAATGTGAGGAGAACTCTTATGACT
>CAKTGW010000277.1 GCA_934561725.1 uncultured Oscillospiraceae bacterium | reverse complement strand
ATCCTCCGCTGTATACATAGCCGGGAAATTATCTGAGAACAGAATTTGTGCTGAGGGTGGAAATTCCTCATCAGGCGCCCAAATCAGGAGACGTATGTACAGGCCATCCAAGAATTCAATGGTGAAGCCTTTGTCTGCCCCGGTGCTGGGAACGCCGCCAAGAGCAGAACAAGCCCTTTCAAACACGTCCAATTGTCGACCGAATCCGAAAGCTAGACGAGACACGCAGCGCCCGGTAAATTGTTGGAGATATACATTTCCCCAAGGGACTTCAGCATAAGCCAGATATCGGCCGCTGCTTTCTTGTACTTTACCTATGAGAAGTGCGCGGGCAAGCAAAATACGTATCGCCGGTGCTTCAATGCGCGTGCCGTCGGACTTTTTGACCTCCATATCAGGATATGTCATCCAGAGTTCCTGACCCAGAAAATGAAATTGAAATGCTGAGCACGTGGGATCAAAGGAAAAGCCGCTGCGCATGGACATCTCATCAGGGGAGGCATTTTGAAATTGCTGCGTATAATACGCCAATGGCCTTTCATTTTTATTGTCGGGAATTATTCTTTCCATTATGCCCTCCTATGCGAACAGGCTGGCATCTGTATGCGGCAAAAAGCATGCAGCCACAAATTCATCCATATACCCCGGATGAGTAGAGAGCTCCAGATAAGTCATATTATGGCCGATATCAAACACTTTTTTTACAGCCTCATCAGAGATCAACATTGCACAGGCACCAAACAGAGAGCTGTTGCCAATATAATGATACTTGCTTAGATCTGTTTTGGGCAGCATACCAATGCTGATTGCTTTTTTGATATTGATCCCACTGCCGATTCCTCCGGCAATGTAGATATGATCAATGGAGTCCACCGTCATGTCAAGTGAATTCAGCATGGAGCGAATTGCGGAGAAAATCGCTCCTTTGGCACGAATAAAATTATCTATATCAATTTCATTTAACTCCACAGAACGTCCGTTTCCGGATTCGTCGGGGAATGCCAAAATATACGCAGCACCATACTCATCTCTGCGAATACGGGGACCGTCCTTAACAAACTTTCCCTTGGGAGAAATGATACCACAGCGGAAGAGTTCACTGATCGTATCGATCAACCCGCTGCCGCAGAGACCAACAGGCTTGGTATCTGCCGGTCCGACTACGCCATAGCATGGTATCATCGTTTTCTCATCAATTGTGCAGCTCTCAATTGCACCAAGAGTCGCACGCATACCGCAGCTGATATCGCCGCCTTCAAAAGCCGGGCCTGCACTACAGGCGCAGCAGAGCATGAAATCAGCATTGCCATAAACCAGTTCTCCGTTTGTTCCCAGATCGATAAAAAGTGAAAGCTCATCGCTGTTCCAGAGCATTGTTGTCAATGTTCCGGCTGTAATGTCTCCGCCAACGTAACTGCCTACGTTAGGTGCAAAGATAACGTCAGCATCAGGGGCGATGGGCAAAGAAACATCAGCGGCAGTCTTGCCGTGCAGTTCCAGAAAGGCCGGGACATAGGGCTCCAGACGAATAGTTTGGGCATCCTCTCCTACAAAAAGGTGTTCCATTGTTGTATTTCCCGCAATGACGCAGCGTTTTACAGAAGTCGATGCAATTCCGGCGTCGTGGCAGAGCTTTGAGATCATTGGAACCAGAGTGTCTTCGCAAATTGCACGACGAAGCTTTTCGCGGCCGCCGGGCTTGGCAGATTGAATAATGCGATTGATCACATCGGCACCATAGCGAATCTGACCGTTTCCGGCACTGGCTTTCGAGACGATCTTCCCAGATACGATCTCAATCAGAGCAGCGGTGACTGTTGTTGTACCGATATCGACCGCCAGACCGTACTCCCCTGCGGCAGATCCTGCAACGCCGCGATGAATACCCGAAGAAAAAATCTTTCCCATGGCTTCGGAATACATGGATTGCTCAACGGCAGAGCTTAGATCCGCTGTCCGGATCCCGCGTTTGAACGCCCCGGCAGCCGCAGGAACGAGAAACACAGCATCTCCGGCGACGTTGCTCTGACAAGCCAGGCGCCATCCATCCTGTAAATCCACGGCACTGAGCTTGGGATTTGGGATAACATCCACAGAACCGGAAATCAGCCGCAAGCGGCATTTACCGCAGGTGCCGTTTCCGGAACATGGAGCATCGATTGCGACACCGGCCTTTATGGCCAGAGACAGAATATTATCGCCCAAAGCAGCGGAAAGCTTATGCTCCCCTCCGCTTTCCAGCTTAAAAATAATGCTGTACTGCATAACGATGTCTTTGCCGCTGATTACATTTCAAGGAAAGAATCTGCGTACAGATTATTGTTTTTAATAATATCACAGGATTTAATGGTCTCCATCATACGCTGGTCGCAGGGATTGAGAATGGCAGAAGTTAAACCAGCCTGCATAGCCATGGCAATCATTGCCGCATCTACAATAGGC
>CAKTGW010000276.1 GCA_934561725.1 uncultured Oscillospiraceae bacterium | reverse complement strand
AGAAAGTGGTCCTGGCCTATTCCGGCGGACTGGATACATCCATCATCATCCCCTGGCTGAAGGAAAACTACAATGATCCCGAGATCATTGCCGTTTCCGGCGATGTGGGACAGGGTACTGAGCTGGACGGTCTGGAAGAGAAGGCCATCAAGACCGGCGCTTCCAAGCTGTACATTGAGGATTTGACTGATGAGATGGTGGACGATGTTATCATTCCGTCCATGATGATGGGCGCCAAGTATGAGGATTATCTGCTGGGCACCGCTTTTGCCCGCCCCATCATTGCCAAGCGTCTGGTTGAAATCGCCAAGGCTGAGGGCGCTGACGCCATCTGCCACGGCTGTACCGGCAAGGGCAATGACCAGGTCCGTTTTGAGCTGGCGATCAAGCGCTTTGCACCTGAGATGAAGATCATCGCTCCCTGGCGTGAGTGGGACATCAAGGGCCGCGATGAAGAGATCGATTATGCTGAGGCCCACAATGTACCTTTGAAGATCAACCGCGAGACCAACTACTCCAAGGATAAAAACCTCTGGCACCTTAGTCATGAGGGTCTGGAGCTGGAGGATCCTGCCAATGAGCCTCTGTATGACAAGCCGGGCTTCCTGGAGATGGGCGTTTCTCCTGCAATGGCACCGGATGCAGCTACTTATGTGACGCTGGACTTTGAAAAGGGCTGGCCTGTGGCTATCGACGGCGAGAAGATGAAGGCCAGCGATATCATCCGTAAGCTCAATGAGCTGGGCGGCGCAAATGGCATCGGTCTGCTGGATATCGTAGAGAATCGTCTGGTCGGTATGAAGGACCGCGGCGTTTACGAAACTCCCGGCGGCACGATCCTGTATCGCGCACATGAGGTTCTTGAGATGATCACCATCGATAAGGATACCAAACATATGAAGCAGAAACTGGCTGTGGACTTTGCAGATCTGGTTTACAATGGCAAGTGGTTCACTCCTCTGCGCGAGGCACTCTCTGCCTTTGCTCTGGATACCCAGAAGCACGTGACCGGCACCGTAAAGCTCAAGCTGTATAAGGGCAACATCATCACTTCTTCCGTCACCTCTCCGGAAAGTCTGTATTCTGAGAATCTGGTGACCTTTGAAGAGAGCGACTACAATCAGGATGATGCGACCGGCTTCATCAACCTGTGGGGCCTGCCCGATACTGTACAGGCTCTCCGTGAGCAGGGAAAGCTTTGATTCAACTGAATTAAACATAAAGGAAGAGGCTTCGTAGAAGCCTCTTCCTTTATGTGGAGCAGACCTGTTCCTTTTTGTACAGAGGGGTGTGCATGATTTACACTAATAATTAGGTTTGCGTTGTTGAAAAGATTAGAATTTACTGATAAAATAGATGCGGATTTAAATTCAGGAGGCGTTATATCATGTCCAATACCCCTGTTATAACAGAAATGCAGGTCATTCCCGTAGCGGGCTATGACAGTATGCTGATGACCCTGTCCGGCTGCCATGCGCCATATTTTACGCGAAATCTGGTGATCCTGCGGGACAGTGCGGGACATCAGGGGATCGGTGAGATCCACGGCGGCGAATATACACGCGAGTGTCTGGAGTCCTACATTCCGCTGGTGGTGGGGCGTGAGTTGGCCCATTACCGCCGGGTGCTACAGGACATACATCGTCTGAGCAGCGGCCAGCCCTGCGGAGATATCCAGATGCTGGATATCTCAAAGCTGAAATATGTGGTGCACAGTGAGTGGGCTATTGAGTGCGCAATGCTGGATCTGTTCGGACAGTATCTGAATGTACCTATGGCCGAGCTCCTTGGCGAGGGAAAGCAACGGGATAAGGTAGATGTGCTGGGCTATATGTTTTTTGTCTCGGATAAGGGCAAATGTCCGCCGGAGGCGGCGCAATATCTGGATGAGTCCGACAGCTCAGATCCCTGGTTCCGTTTCCGCCGTCAGGAGTGCCTTACACCGGAAAAGGTGGTTGAGCAGGCGCAGCTGCTCCATGAAAAGTATGGATTCCGCAGCTTTAAGCTGAAGGGCGGCGTGCTGCCCGGCGAGGTCGAGATGGCGTGCGTGCGGGCAGTTAAAAAGGCTTTCCCGGATGCCCGGGTGAACATCGACCCGAACGGTGCGTGGAGCCTGCGTGAGGCAGTTGCACTTTGCCAAGATATGCATGGTGTTGCAACCTATATGGAAGATCCATGCGGACCGGAAGCGGGCTTTTCCGGACGGGAGATCATGCGGGAGTTTAAGGATGCGACCAATTTTCAGGTCGCAACCAATATGATCGCTACGGACTGGCGGCAGTTTTATCACACAGTGTCCCTCCATGCCTGCGATATCATTTTGGCCGATCCGCATTTCTGGGGCTTTGAGGGCAGCGTCCGTATGGCGCAGCTGCTCCAGAGCTGGGGACTTACCTGGGGTATACACTCCAATAATCATTTTGATATTACGCTGGCTGCCTTTGCAC
>CAKTGW010000275.1 GCA_934561725.1 uncultured Oscillospiraceae bacterium | reverse complement strand
AGAGCGAGCAGACCATCAACACGATGGTGCCCATCTGGCAGCGCAGCCGTGCGGATGCCAGCGAAGCGGACTGTATTGCTTTTTATAAAGAGCAGTTCCGGGATATGACAGATCCCGTGGCTGTTGTGCGCGTCAATGCAGAGGGACTGGTGTCCTATAAGGCCATGCTGTTCATTCCGGAGACAGTGCCCTATGATTTCTATTCCCGGGAATATGAAGCAGGACTGCGCCTCTATTCAAATGGCGTGCTGATCATGGACAAATGCGCAGATCTGCTGCCGGAGTGCTTCCGTTTTGTAAAGGGTGTGGTCGATTCTCCGGATCTCAGCCTGAATATTTCCCGTGAGATGCTCCAGCACGGCCGTCAGCTGAAGGTGATCGCTGCCAGCCTGGAGAAAAAGATCAAGAGCGAGCTGGCCAAGCTGCTCGAGGAGAAGCCGGATAAATACCGTGCCTTCTTTAAGAGCTTCGGCACACAGCTCAAATACGGTATGGTGGCCAACTTCGGCGCCAAGCGCGATCTGCTCCGTGATCTGATCCTGTTCCATTCCTCTATGGGAGAGGACGCCGTAACGCTGAAGGCGTATGTGTCTGCTATGCCGGAGAGCCAGAAATTCATTTATTATGCTGCGGCGGAAAGCGTACAGCGCGCTGCCGCACTGCCCCAGACAGAAGAGGTGCGCAGCCACAGCTATGATATTCTTTACCTCACCGAGCCAGTGGATGAATTTGTCATTGAGCTGATCGGTGAATATGAAGGCAAAAAGTTCTGCAATGTGGCTTCAGATGATCTGGGGCTGGAGAGCGATGCGGAAAAGGATGAGACGGAGAAAAAGGAGAGCGAAAACCGCGAGCTGCTGGATTTTGTCAAGTCAAAGCTGGGCGACAGGGTCGTCGCAGTGCGCCTGTCCCACCGTCTGAAGAGCTATCCGGTGTGCCTTGCCACAGAGGGCGAGATCACGCTGGAAATGGAAAAGTATTTCCGCACCATGCCCGGCGCGGAAAATGCACCCATGGCTAAGCGGGTGCTGGAACTGAATGCCGACCACAGTGCTTTTGCCGCCCTGAAGTCCGCTTTTGAGACAGATAAGGATAAGGCCGCAAAAATTGCTGCGATCCTCTATTCCCAGGCGCTGCTGACGGCGGGGCTGCCTCTGGAGGACACGGCGGCCTATACGGAGCTGGTCTGCTCTCTGCTGTGAGCGGGCGGTTCCAATACAGAATACGAACGGAGATCAAAATATGAAGCTGATGGCCATAGACGGAAACAGCATCGTCAACCGTGCCTTTTACGGGATCCGTATGCTCAATGCGCCGGACGGTACGCCGACCAATGGAATTTACGGCTTTCTGACCATTTTGCAGCGGCTCCTGGATGAAGAAAAACCGGATGGCGTATGCGCCGCCTTTGACCTGAAGGTGCCGACCTTCCGTCATCTTAAATATGAGGGATATAAGGCTCAGCGCAAGGGAATGCCGGAGGAATTGGCGGTTCAGATGCCGCTCCTGAAGGAGACGCTGGATGCCATGGGGATCATTCGGCTGGAGCTGTCCGGCTGGGAAGCCGACGATCTGCTGGGAACGGTCAGCCGTATCTGCGCCGATTCCGGTGATGAGTGTGTGATCGTGACCGGCGATAAGGACAGCTTTCAGCTGATCGACGCCCATACCCGGGTCCTGCATGTAAAGAGCCGGATGGGGCAGACAGAGACCATAGATTATACACAGGCGCGTTTTGTTGAGGAATACGGCTTTGATCCGCCCAAAATGGTGGATCTGAAGGCACTGATGGGGGACAGCAGCGATAATATACCGGGTGTTGCCGGCTGCGGTGAAAAAACGGCTTTGTCGCTGCTGCACAGCTTCGGCTCGCTGGACGGCGTCTATGCCAATCTGGACAGCAGCGAGATCAAGCCGGCTATGCGCAGAAAGCTGGAGGCCGGCCGGGAGAGCGCCTATATGTCCTACGATCTGGCAACGATCCACTGTGATGCGCCGATTGAATTCCGGCCGGAGCAGGCCATATGGCATCAGGACTACACACCGGCGCTGTACGACCTGTTCATGCGCCTTGGCTTTACAAAATTTATTGAAAAGTACAAGCTCACGCCCGAAAAATCTGTTGATGCGCCGGCTAAGGCCGTATCCGGCTGTGCATACAGTGTCATTGCCGATGAGACTGCACTGCGTTCCGCTGTACAGGCCCTGTCCGGTAAGGCTGCCTATGCATGGGACGAGCGGTTGAGCTTGGTGGCTGCATTTGGCGGTGAGCGGGCCTGGATCCTGGATAAGGCTGACTATACCGGTGATTATGACAGTGCGCTGGCTATGCTGTTCGGGCCGGAGATCCGAAAAACCGGACACAACATCAAGGATGCCCAGCGTCAGCTTTTGGAGAAGAATATTCCGGCGGAAAACTGGGCGTTTGATACCGCTTTGGCGGCTTATCTACTGGATGCC
>CAKTGW010000274.1 GCA_934561725.1 uncultured Oscillospiraceae bacterium | reverse complement strand
GCCAAGGACAGCGTACTGACCGCCGAGATCCTCAAAGCGCTGGGCTCCACTCCCGGCGAGGACTTTATTTATACCATCTCCGTACAGGCCCACGGCCAATATCCAAAGGACGCTGAGCACGAGATGGAGACCAGCACACCCTTTTCAGAGGATGACCGCCGCGCCGCCTTTGCCTACTATCTCAGCCAGATCAAAGAGGTAGACACCTTTCTCGGAGAGCTGACCAATGCGCTGGAGCGCTATGGTCATCCCACTGTATTGGTGCTGTTTGGCGATCATCTGCCCTCTCTCGGCCTTACCGAAGAGGATCTGCCGGGCGGCGATCTCTATGCCACACCATATGTGATCTGGTCCAACACCGGGCTCACTGCGCCCAACCGCAGTCTTGAAGCCTATCAGCTCTCCGCCTACGTGCAGAAGCTTCTGGGCATGCAGAGCGGCCTGTTTCCCCGGCTGCACCAGCAGCTGGCCGGAAAGGACGATTATCAGCACGCACTGGAGATGCTGCAATATGACTATCTCTATGGCGGACGCGAGGCTTTTTCCGGCGTTGACCCCTATCTCCCCACGCATCTGCAGATGGGTGCCGTACCCATCGAGCTTACCGGGCTCTCCGTAAGCGGCCGTTGTCTGACGGTTTACGGCCGCGGCTTTACGCCCTACAGCCGGATCCTGGTCAACGGCCGCCAACTGGATACTGTTCTGGAAGACGGTGTCCTCGTCTGCACGGACGCCGCTGTCACTCCAGGCGAGCTGGTCCAGGTCGCCCAGATCAGCGACAGCAGCGGTGCCGTACTGAGCACCACAGACAGCATCATTTATATGCACAGCGGCTACACCGCCGCCGAATGATCCGCTGTACGCATTCGGCGGCAGAGTGTTTCGGAACCTGCCGCCGTCATTTTCTGGTCAAAAATTTTGTTAAATTTATTTTTTCTTTATTCATGCTTTCGTAATATTTCCCGGTTAGAATAACACCATCAAAAGCAAGAGCTCCAAGGAGGTCCTTGATATGTACGAGCCGAATGAAAACAACGAACGCGATGAAAGCTTTGATGAGCGCACAGTCTCTGAAGACGTGGCTGAGCATGTTGAAAAGCAGCTTGAAAACCGCGAAAAAATAGATGCTGATGCCCCCAGTCCCAGCTATTCCGATGCGGGCTATATTCTCTCTGATGAGGCGCCGACTACGCCCCGCCGCTATTACACACCGCCGGAAAAGGAGGAAAAGCCCAAAGCCGCTCCCGCCGAAAAGCCGCCCAGAAAGCCGGGCGTATTCGGCAAGGTCATGGCCGGTGTTCTGGCCGGACTGCTCATGGGTTCCGCCATTGGCGTAGGCGTCATGGGAATGCTGCATACCAACGATGCGGAAGCCGCCAGTGAGTCCCCTGCCATTGTCTCTCCTACGCCAACGCCGATGCTTACCGTCAGCTCTACGCCGGAGGGAGAAAAAGCCGCTACAGACATCTATAATCTGGCTACCTCTCAGGTCGTTGGTATCCGCACAGAGATCACCAGTGTAAACATCTGGGGGCAGGCGACCACCAATGCCGTATCCGGCACAGGCTTTATCGTCTCCTCCGATGGCTATATTCTCACCAACCACCATGTGATCGAAGACGCCTATAACGGCGGATACGATGTAAACGTGATCCTCTATAACGGCGACAGCTATGTGGCTGAGATCGTGGGCTTCGAAAGCGGAGACAGCGATATTGCCGTACTGAAGATCGATGCTGACGGCCTGACTCCTGTCACCTTTGGCGACAGCAGCCAGCTGGCCGTGGGCGAAACGGTTTACGCCGTGGGCAACCCTCTGGGCGAGCTCACCTACACTATGACCCGCGGTATGATCAGCGCACTGGATCGCGAGATCTCTACCAGCTCCTATGACAATCATGGAAATACTGTTACCAGTACAACAAACATGTTCCAGTTTGATGCTGCCGTCAACTCCGGCAATTCCGGCGGACCTGTTTATAACAGCCGCGGCGAGGTCGTAGGTGTTGTCACTGCAAAATCCTCTGCCTCCGGTACTGAAGGTCTGGGCTTTGCCATCCCCATCAACGACGCTGTGGATATTGCCAATGACCTGATCACCCAGGGCTATGTCAGCGGCAAGCCCTATATGGGCATTACCGTGCAGACCATGCCTCAGAACGTGTCCACCTATTACGGTGTTCCAACCGGCGCATATGTCTACTACATTGAAGAAGGAAGCTGCGCACAGGTCGCCGGCCTTCAGCTTGGCGATATCATCACCGGACTTGACGACTATGAGATCTCCGGCAATTCCGATCTTCTGGCCGCTAAAAAGAACTACAGCGCCGGTGACACAGCTCAGCTCACCGTATATCGCGGCGGCGAGTATCTCACGCTGAGCATCACTTTCGACGAGGATCGTCCGGAGGAGAGCAGTTCTGCCGAAAGCTCTCAGCCTACCTCTTATCCTCAGAATTATTCCAACT
>CAKTGW010000273.1 GCA_934561725.1 uncultured Oscillospiraceae bacterium | reverse complement strand
ATCTTGGATGTCTCCAGCGTGAGCCGGTCATTGGCGCCCAGAGCGTCCTGACCGACCAGTTTGACGATTTCCTGCAGGCTGGACTCTTCCTGAAGCAGCGTCATAGCACGCTCACGGTTCTTCATGAACTGCGTACCGAACTGCTCATCATACCAGGGCTTTAGGCTATCCACATACAGAGAATAACTGGTCAGCCAGTTGATTGCCGGGAAGTGACGGGCATAGGCCAGAGAGCTGTCCAGTCCCCAGAACACCTTAACAATACGCATGGTTGCCTGAGAAACAGGCTCAGAAGTATCACCGCCGGGAGGCGATACGGCACCGATAGCCGTCAGGCTGCCGCGGCGCTCGTCAGTACCCAGGCATTTGACCACGCCGGCACGCTCATAGAACTGCGCCAGGCGGGACGCCAGATAAGCGGGATAGCCTTCTTCACCGGGCATCTCCTCCAGACGTCCGGACATCTCACGCAGAGCCTCTGCCCAACGTGAGGTGGAGTCTGCGATAACGGCCACATCATAGCCCATATCACGGAAGTACTCTGCAATGGTAATGCCGGTGTAAATAGAAGCCTCACGGGCTGCCACAGGCATATCCGATGTATTGGCGATCAGCACAGTACGCTTCATCAAAGGCTGTCCGGTGCGGGGATCCTTCAGCTCCGGGAACTCGTTCAGAACGTCGGTCATCTCGTTGCCGCGCTCACCGCAGCCGATATAGACCACAACGTCCACGTCCGACCACTTTGCCAGCTGGTGCTGAACCACCGTCTTGCCGGATCCGAAGGGACCGGGTACGGCAGCCGTGCCGCCCTTGGCCAGGGGGAACAGGGTGTCGATCACGCGCTGGCCGGAGGCCAGAGGCCGATCGGGAACAAATTTGTTTACATAGGGACGGTTCACACGCACAGGCCACTTCTGCATCATGGTCAGTTCGTGGTCAACACCCTTTTCATCCGTCACAACGCAGACGGTCTGCTCAACGGTGTAGTCGCCGGCAGTGACGCTCTTTACAGTGCCGCGAATGCCTACAGGCACCATGATCTTGTGCAGGATCGCACTGGTCTCCTGAACTGTACCGATCACATCACCGGGCTGGACCTTATCTCCGGCCTTGGCCACGGGGACAAAGCTCCAGACGCGGCTGCGGTTCAGAGCAGGCACGCTGACGCCGCGGGGGATGCAGTGGCCCGTAAGCTCACGCACCTCAGCCAAAGGGCGCTGGATACCATCATAGATATTCTCCAGAAGACCGGGGCCCAGCTCAACGGAGAGAGGTGCGCCTGTTGTGGTCACCTCAGCGCCGGGGCCCAGACCGGCGGTCTCTTCATAAACCTGAATGGATGCGCGGTCTTCGGTCATATTCAGGATCTCACCGATCAAGCCGAGAGAACCGACACGTACAACGTCAGAGACGTTTGCATCAGCCATGCCCTCAGCCACGACCAGCGGACCTGATACTTTGATTACTTTTCCGCTCATTTACTTACCTTCCTTCATACGAAGTAGTGTCTTGCTCTTATCAGATCGCGCTGCCCACTGCGCGCTCAACGGCAGCGGCCAAGGCTTTCTGTCCGAGGCCAAGGCTGCCGCTGCGGCCGGGTATGAGAATCACAGCCGGCGTGGGCAGGTCTTTCACCTTGCCGATCTCGTGCTCAAGCTCCTGGGCAAGGTTCTCCTCGATATAGATGATGGCGTAATTCTCGCCGGGATGTGCAAGTGCCTTGAAAGTCTTTTTGGCTTCCTCTGCGCTCTCTGCCGGAAAAACCTCCAGCCCCAGAGCCTTGAAGCCCATTACGGTCTCTCTGGAGCCGAGAACTGCGATCTTATGCATAACTCATCCTCAGCCTTTCTCGAATCGTTTCGGGTGCGATGCCTGCCAGCCGTCCTGTGAGGACCATGCGCAGATTGGTGCATTCGTTTTCCACCGCGGCCAGATAAGCAATCACCGGAGCATCTCCGAATGTGGTCAGCTTGGCGGATTTGAGGAACGTCATCGCCGCATTATCGCAGGCCATCTCAAATGCCGTGAGCGAGCCGCCCTGAGCGGCCTCGTCGCCCAATCTAGCTGCCGCAGCATATGCGCCTCCCGCATAAAGATCAGTGAGATTTTCATTTACCGCAGCAGAGATAAGCCGATCCGGCTCAACATTTCCGCCGGACACCAATGCCGTTTTCATAAACTCAATGCCCCGCCCCATGCGCACGGTACGCACAGCGGCACGCAGATTTGCTCCGTCGATCAGGACGGCAGCATACTTCTTCAGGAAGCCGCCCCGCATCTGCTCTGCCAGACCGCGAAGCTCTGCAAAGTATGCACGGTCCAGGCAGAAATCCGCCAGCTGGGGATTGTTTGTTCTCGCCAGAATTCCCCGGGCCTCTGCCAGAGCAGAGCCCAGCTTTTCCGGCAGGAATCTGTAGTCGTCGGTATCATAGGCCTCCATCATTGTCTTGGGATCCACACTTCCGGAC
>CAKTGW010000272.1 GCA_934561725.1 uncultured Oscillospiraceae bacterium | reverse complement strand
CTTCCTATTATCTGATCGGTGCCATGCTGGGCCGGTTCGGCAGAGCCAAGACCACCATGCCCGGCGGCTGCAACTTTGGCGTGCGCCCGATCGACCAGCATATCAAGGGAATGAAGGCTATGGGCGCCTCTGTGGAGATCCGTGAGGGCTTTGTGCTGGCAGAGGCGGCCGGCGGACGGCTCCATGGAGCCAGAGTTTATCTGGACAAGGTCTCGGTTGGTGCAACGATCAATATCATGATCGCCGCTGTAATGGCTCAGGGCAGAACGGTGATCGAGAATGCAGCCCGTGAGCCGCACATCGTGGATGTGGCCAATTTCCTGAATTCCATGGGTGCCGATGTACGCGGTGCCGGTACGGATACAATTAAAATAAACGGTGTGGAACGCCTTCATGGCGGCACCTACAGCATTATTCCGGACCAGATCGAGGCCGGAACCTATATGATGGCCGTGGCGGCAGCCGGCGGCGAGGTCCGCGTGAACAATGTGATCCCCAAGCATCTGGAGTGTATCAGCGCCAAGCTCGTGGAAATGGGCGTAGAGGTGGAAGAGTGTGAGGATTCCGTTGTTATCCGCCGGGAAGGGCCGCTGCATGCAACCAATGTAAAAACCCTGCCGTATCCCGGCTTCCCTACGGATATGCAGCCCCAGATCAGCACGGCGCTGTGTCTGGCGGACGGCTCCAGCGTTGTTACAGAGGGCGTGTGGGACAATCGGTATAAATATGTGAATGAGTTGCGCAAAATGGGCGCCCAGATCGACGTATCGGGCAAGACTGCCATGATCTATGGCGTGGCTGAGCTGACCGGTGCACCGGTAGCCGCCTGTGATTTGCGTGCAGGCGCGGCTATGGTCATTGCTGGGCTGTGCGCCCGGGGTGTGACCGAGGTGGAGGATGTACAGTTTATAGAGCGCGGCTATGAGGACTTTGTGGGCAAGCTGCGCAGTCTGGGCGCGGAGATCGATATTTACCGTGATCCGGAGGAGCCGGAACGCCCGCAGCTTGTGGTGGTTTGATGCGTTTTACAAGCTTTGCCAGCGGCTCTACCGGAAATTGCGCGCTGCTTTCTGATGGCAGTACGCATATTCTGATCGATGCGGGCATATCTATGAGAAGAATAACAAAATGTCTGGCGCAGCTTGACCTTCGGGAACAGGATGTGGCCGGCGTATTGATCACTCATGAGCACCGGGATCATACCGCTGCATTGAATACCATGGTCAAGCGCGGGAAAATGCGTGTTTTTGCGCCGCGTACTGTGGGCAACCATCTGCGGTGGACCGTTCCGGATATGGACAGCTGTCTGACCGTGATCCCCGTGGACGAACCCTTTGCTCTGGGTGGGCTGACGGTCACGGCCTTTCATACCAGCCACGACACGGATGAGAGCGTGGGCTACCGCTTTTCGGGCAGCGCGGAGTTTGCCTGCTGCACAGATACAGGCTGCATTACGGAAAAAATGCTGGAAAGCCTTTCAGGGGTGGATGCGGCTATGATTGAGGCCAATCATGATGTCCAGCTGCTGCGCTATGGCAGCTACCCCTATCAGCTCAAGCGGCGTGTCCTGTCAGAGCATGGACACCTTTCCAATGAGGACTGTGCCAAGCTGTGTGCCCGGCTCTGTGAGACCGGCGCGTCAAAGCTGGTGTTGGCGCATCTGAGCCGCGAAAATAACCGGCCGGAGTTGGCTTTGCAGACTGTGGGAATGCATCTGGAGGCACTGGGCTATTTGCCGGAGCTCCGCGCGGCTCCGATGGACGGCTTTTGCAGCATAGAGTTTGAGAGGAGAGAAGCGGAGTGCTGCTCGTCAGGATCATCTGCTGCGGCAGGCTGAGAGAAAAGCATTACATACAGGCGATGAGTGAATATGAAAAACGCCTGAGCACGCTTTGCAGATTCGAAGTGTGTGAGCTGCCGGAGCAGCGCCTGCCGGATTCTCCCTCACCCCGAGAGATCGAAGCGGCGCTGGAGCGCGAGGCGCAGGCCATGGAGAAACAGATCCCGTCCGGCGCTTATGTGATCGCCATGTGTGTGGAGGGCCGGCAAAAGAGCAGCGAGGAGCTGGCCGGTGCGGTTCAGAAGCTGGCATTGAGCGGGAAAAGCCGCCTGTGCTTTCTGATCGGCTCATCCTATGGAATGGCAGAGCGGCTGAAAAATGCCGCTGATGATAAAATGAGTATGTCAAAGATGACGTTTCCCCACCATCTGGCCCGGGTCATGCTGACAGAACAGATTTACCGGGCTTTTCAGATCTCTGAGGGGACCCGCTATCACAAATGAGGGAGGCGCCGTTATGTGGTGCGAAAAATGTGGTAAGGATTATGGCGAGGGAGCAGTATGCCCGGTGTGCGGCGCTGCCGGCCGTCCCATGCCCAAAGCCGTCTGGGGCAGAAGCGAGCTGCCCGGCGAGCTGACAGATAAATGGCCCCGGGATGAAAAGGGCGAATTGGTGCAGCCCGTGTTCCTGGTTCACCGCAGCAGTCTGGATATGGACGATGAGATGACCGTCA
>CAKTGW010000271.1 GCA_934561725.1 uncultured Oscillospiraceae bacterium | reverse complement strand
CTTTTGGGATGTTCAAAAATCTCTTCCGGTGTTCCCTCTTCTTCGATCACACCGCCGGACATGAAAATCACCCTGTCAGAAACATTTTTCGCAAAGCCCATCTCATGAGTAACAACGATCATGGTGCTGTCCGCACTCTTCAGCTCACGGATGACCTTGAGCACCTCGCCGGTGAGCTCCGGATCCAGAGCCGAGGTGGGCTCATCAAAGCAGAGTATATCCGGCTCCATGGCAAGTGCACGGGCGATCGCCACACGCTGCTGCTGTCCGCCGGAGAGCTGATGCGGATAGTTGTTCATCCGGTCTGCCAGGCCGACCTTTTTGAGCAGCTCCGCCGCCTTTTCAGCGATCTGCTCGTGAATCTGCTTCCGCTGTGCCTTATAGTCCGGCCGCTCCGAGGCCAACAGCTCAGGCGCCAGCATCACATTGCCCAGCGCCGTATACTGGGGGAACAGGTTGAAGCTCTGGAACACCATACCAAAATGCAGGCGTTTTTTTCGTACCTCGCTCTCCCGCTGCGTATTCGGATCTTCGGCATCAAACAGCGTCTCGCCGTTTACAAGGATCCGCCCGGCATTGGGCGTCTCCAGAAAGTTCAGACAGCGCAGCAGCGTGGTCTTGCCGCTGCCGGAAGAACCGATGATACTGAGGACCTGTCCCTTCTCCAAAGAAAAGCTGATATCCTCCAGCACACGGGTCGCCCCAAAGTGCTTCTCAATATTCTGTACCTCAAGGATCGCCACGTCCTCGCCTCCTTTAGCGGAAATAGTTGAGCTTGCGCTCCAATCTGCCCAGCAGAACAGTTACAATACCATTGAATACCAGATAATAGATCGCGGTGAAAAACAGAGGCCAAATAGCACCGGAAATACCGCGGGATGTTTTCATAAACGCCTGACCGGCCCAAATGATTTCCTGAAGCGAGATGATACGCGCCAAAGATGTATCTTTGACCAGTGTGATGATCTCATTGGACATGGGCGGCACAATACGCTTGATCATCTGGAGCAATGTGATCTTGAAAAAGATCTGGCTCCGGGTCATGCCCAGAACCTGTCCGGCCTCCTGCTGTCCCACAGGTACGCCTTGGATCCCGCCGCGGTAGATCTCGGAAAAATAGCAGGCATAGTTGAAGATAAAGCCGATGGAAGCCGCCAGGAACCTTCCGGCTTCGCCGCTGCCCCACCAGTTGTTCTTCAGGATCATGCCGGGGAAAAAGTAAAGGATTAGCAGCTGGATCATCAGCGGCGTACCGCGGATGACCCAAACCACAAAGCGCGTCAGCGCCCGGAGCGGCCGGCCGTTTACAAGCCAGCGTATGTACCACTTCTTTGACCAGCTCCAGCGCTGCATGAACTTGAACGGTGCCCACTGGTTCATGGAACCGAATGAGATAACAAGGCCCAGAGGCATTGCGCCCAACAGCGTTACAAAAAACAGCTTCAGGGTCTGGACAAAGCCCTCGTTCAGAGCATCCACAACGACAGGCATTTGCTGCATGATTAAATTCAGATCCATGTGAACCTCCAGCAGTGAATTTTTTTAAACGCGGGAAAGCAGAGAGCGGTCATTTGGCCGCTCTCTGCTGTGAGATGTTTCCGTTATGAAAAGCTTACTGCTCGATCAGAGCTGCCTGAACGCCATAGGTCTCGGCGCACTCGATCATGCTGCCATCGGCATAAGCGCTCTGGAAGAACTCGTTCAGAGCTGCAGCCAAATCACTGCCCTTGCGGAAGCCAACGCCATACTCTTCGCTGTTCAGGCCCACAGTGTAGGCCAGATCAGCATAGCCGGTCCCCTCACCCACCATTGCGGCAGCCATCAGAGAGTCGATCACAGCAGCATCAGAAGTGCCGGCAGCAACCTCCATCAGTGCATCGGACTGAGCGGTAACGGGCGTGTAGCTATAACCAAGAGCAGAAACCTCTTCCTCGCCAGCGCTGCCGGACTCAACGGCAAAGCTCAGATTAGCCAGGCTCTCAACCGTCTGATACTCGCTTGCCTTATCGGCAGGCACGATCACGACCTGCGCATTGTTGCAGTAAGCGTTGGAGCACTCCATGGCAGTTGTTACATCGTCCGTCAGAGTCATACCGTTCCAGACACAGTCAATGGTCTTGGCCTCCAGCTCGAGGATCTTGTTGTCCCAGTTGATCTCAACGAACTCGACCTCAACGCCCAAGCTCTCGGCAAAGGCCTTGGCCATGTCGGCGTCAAAGCCGATCCACTCGCCGGCGTCGTTCTGATAATCCATGGGAGCAAAATCTGTAATGCCAACGACCAGAGTACCCTTATCCTGAATATAGGCCAGATCGCTGTCTGCTGCAGGTTCGGCAGAGGGCAGGGTAACATCTGTGTTGCTGGCCGGAGGCGTCTGGGGAATGTCGGTAGAAGAATTGGGGACCTTGTTGTTATTGCCGCAGGCAGTAAACAGGCCCAGGCACATAACCAGAGACAGAAGCAGTGCAATGCTCTTTTTCATTTTTTATTCCTCGCTTTGTTATGTTTTTATTTAATAGCACATCAC
>CAKTGW010000270.1 GCA_934561725.1 uncultured Oscillospiraceae bacterium | reverse complement strand
TCCGGCAGTGTGAGGTCAGCGGCAGCGCTGGTCAGTCCGTAACCCAGCCGCGCTCCGTCCAGGAACAGCGGAATACTGAAGCTGCGGCACACCGCAGAAATGGCTTCCAGCTCAGCTTTGGTATAGAGAGTGCCGTATTCCGTGGGGTAAGACAAATAGACCATTCCCGGAAAAACCATGTGCTCATGCACGCTGTCCGCCCAGAACGCCCGAAGATATGCGTCCAGCTCCTCAGCATCCAGCTTGCCTTCATGCTGGGGCAAAGTCAATACCTTGTGGCCGGTAAATTCGATTGCGCCGGCCTCATGCTGGTTTACATGACCGCTTACCGCTGATACAACGCCCTCATAAGGCCGCAGCATGGAGCGGATCACGACCGCATTGGTCTGCGTGCCGCCCACCAGGAAATATACCTGTGCTTCCGGCTTTTTGCAGGCTGCACAAATTTTTTCTGCGCCGACGCACAATAGGTGTCTGTCTCATAGCCGGGCAGCTGCTCCAGATTGGTCTCTGCAAGACGCGCCAGGATCCGGGGATGCGCGCCCTCAGAGTAATCATTTTCAAAAGAAAGCATCCGCTTTTCCTCCCTGTTCCCGGAAAAGCCGCTCTGCCCGCCCCCGGGTTAAGATAAATTAAAGTATATCACCGGCCCGACAAACCTGTCAATCACACGGAACGTGTCAGATAAAAAAGCCCTGGCTTTTTCCCGATACATGTAGTAAAATATGAAAAGTTGTCTCTATAAAGAGGAGAGTTGTTTATGCTGCATCTTATCGAAACCGTCAACAGTGCGGTAAATAATTTCATATGGGGCGTACCCGCCATGATCTGCATCATCGGCGTAGGACTGTATCTGAGCCTGCGCACCCATTTTGTCCAGCTGCGTAAATTTCCCTATGCGCTGCGCACCACGCTCGGCCGCATGTTTAAGAAAAAAGATGCGTCTGACGGCGCCATTACCCCCTTTCAGGCTGTATGTACCGCTCTTGCCGCTACTGTCGGCACAGGCAATATCGCCGGAGTGGCCGGCGCACTGAGCATAGGCGGCCCGGGCGCCATATTCTGGATGTGGGTCTCTGCCCTGCTGGGTATGTGCACGAAATTTTCTGAGGTCACTCTGGCCGTTCATTTCCGCGAGCGCAGCAAGGGCGGTGAGCTTGTTGGCGGCCCCATGTACTATATTCAAAATGGTCTGGACAAGCGCTGGCATTTTCTCGCCGTTCTCTATTCCGCCTTCGGTGTGCTGACTGTGTTCGGCACGGGCAATGCCACACAGGTCAATACCATCACCACCGCGATCAATACAGCGCTGCTGAATTATCATCTTCTCCCGGAGAGCGCAGCCCGTACAAGCAGTCTGGTGATCGGCATTGTTATCACCGTCCTGGTGGCCCTTGTTCTGCTGGGCGGTGTAAAGCGCATCGGCCGTGTTTCGGAGAAGCTGGTTCCGTTCATGGCTCTCCTCTATATCGTTCTGGCACTGGGCGTTGTATTTATAAACATCCAGCGTCTCCCGGGCGTGTTTGCGTCTATCTTTGAATGTGCCTTCAGCCCCCGGGCAATCACCGGCGGCGCCGTCGGCAGCTTTTTCATCGGCATGAAAAAGGGCGTTGCCCGCGGCATTTTCTCCAATGAGGCCGGCCTGGGTACCGGCTCCATCGCACACGCCTGTGCAGATACACGCAAGCCGGTCAAGCAGGGTTTCTTTGGTGTATTTGAAGTTTTTGCCGATACTATTGTGATCTGCACGCTCACTGCTCTTGTCATTCTGTGCAGCGGAATAAACGTCAGCTACGGTACAGAAGCCGGAGCTGAGCTGACTATTCTGGGCCTTACCTCAACCTATGGCACCTGGGTCTCTATCTTTACCGCCATTGCCATGTGCTGCTTTGCTTTCTCTACCATCATCGGCTGGGGGCTTTACGGCGCGCGATGCGTTGAGTTTCTGTTCTCCACCCGCTTCACCCGCCCCTTTATGCTGCTCTATGCACTGGTGGCGATCATAGGCGCTACAACGGATCTGGGTCTTCTCTGGAGCATAGCCGAAACCTTTAACGGCCTTATGGCAATCCCGAACCTGATCGCACTCTTCCTGCTCTCCGGCACCGTCGTCCGACTTCTGAATGACTATTTCAGCAACGATGAAGAGCAGTAAGAACTGTTTTCAAAAGCATAAGTACACGGGCAGCACAGATTAACTGTGCTGCCCGTGTACTTATATTTCGTATTGCATAGTCACTCTACAATTTGATCCCCTCAGGCGCTCCGCGCCAGCTCCCCTTGATTCTCAAGGGGAGCCTTTTTATACCAAACATTATGTAAACCCCGGCCCAATGTTACAATTGTGTGACACCGCCCGCCGAAACATTGACAAAAAAAAAACAATGCTACAATACTGATAGATTGAGCGGCTCTCCACTGGACGCCGCCCAGCTATCTCTTGTGTAAAAGGCTTTCCCTTTTGCAGCCAATGTCCGTTTTTTCATGTTACGGGCACAAAATTTAATAAGGAGGAAAAACACATGAAAAGAACT
>CAKTGW010000269.1 GCA_934561725.1 uncultured Oscillospiraceae bacterium | reverse complement strand
CACCCGGGCTGAGCTTCATGGCCACAAGGAGTTCCTTATTCCATACAAATATCAGGACATCAGCGATTGTGTCCCAAAATGTCAGAAAGATTGAAAGCGAGTGACGCATATGGGCTTCAAAGTCCTTATTCCCCAGTATGTACCCGAATCAAGCATCCAGCGCCTTCACGAGCTGGGCTGCACCATCGACACCGGCTGTGGTGCCACAGAGGCAGATCTGATCGCTGCCATTGGTGACGCAGATGCCGTCATCGCCCGCACCGCACCGTATACCGCCGCCGTGATCAAGGCCGCAAAAAAGTTGAAGATCATTGCCCGCTATGGCGTCGGCGTAGACAATATCGATCTGGAGGCCGCCGCGCAGGCCGGCATTTGGGTCTCCAATACGCCGTTCTCCAATCTGGGCTCCGTTGCCGAGCATACCGTCGGTCTGCTGCTGGCTCTGGCCAAAAATTTCCGAGTAGCCGACCGGGAGCTGCGCGCCGGAAACTTTAATATCCGCAGCAGCCTGACCGGCATTGATCTTGCCGGAAAGACCATCGGTCTCATCGGCATGGGACGGATCGGCTCCATGGTCGCGAAGAAATGTGCTCTGGGCCTGGATATGCACGTTTTGGCTTATGACCCCTATTTGACACCGGATAAGGTCCCGCAGGGTGTTGAGCTCTCCGCAGACTGGGACCATGTATTCAGCACAGCCGATGTGATCTCCATGCATTTGCCGCTGAACGACTCCACCAGAGGCATCGTAAGCACCCGTGAATTTTCCATGATGAAAAAGACCGCCTTTTTCATTAACTGTGCACGGGGCGATGTAGTCGACGAAGCCGCTCTTGTACAAGCTCTGCGCAGTGGTGAAATCGCCGCTGCCGGTCTGGATGTCTATGCCCACGAGGATCCGGGAAAAAAGAATCCCCTGTTCGAACTGGAAAACACACTGCTCACACCGCACACGGCCTCCTTTACGCACGAAGCCTATCATCGGCTCGGTGTAGATGCTGTGTCCTGCGTGGAAAACGTTCTCTTCAAGGGCGAGCCGCCGGTCTGGCCGGTCAACCACCCTGTGTTTTAACAAAACAGCCTTTACTCACAACAATGCTCTTCCCCGCCGCGCTCTGGTGCGCCGCGGGGATCTTTTATGCAATGTATCAAATTTTGCCGTCATGGAAATACTAGCTCCATCACCAGAACACGTGATGGAGGGGTTATATGCACGGAAAGGTCGAGATCTGCGGCGTAAATACGTCCTCTCTCAAGGTACTCAAGGCAGCAGAGACCCGCGCCCTGCTCGTTCAGGCCAAGGCCGGAGATGCCGCCGCCCGGGAAGCATTGATCGCAGGCAATCTGCGTCTTGTGCTCTCCGTGATCCAGCGCTTTGCCGGACGAGGTGAAAATATGGACGACCTGTTTCAGGTAGGCTGCATTGGCCTGATCAAAGCCATAGATAACTTTGATATGTCACAGGATGTGCGTTTTTCCACCTATGGAGTCCCCATGATTGCCGGTGAGATCCGCCGTTATCTTCGGGACAACAGCGTTATCCGTGTCAGCCGCAGCATTCGCGACCTAGCCTATAAGGTCCTTCAGGCCCGGGAAGCACTGATGGCAGATTCCCAGCGGGAACCTGCCGTAGAGGATATCGCCCGCTTTTTGAATATTCCCCGTCAGGATGTTGTCTACGCTATGGACGCGATCTCCGGCCCGGTCTCGCTCTATGAGCCCGTCTATACAGACGGCGGAGAAAGCCTATGCGTTATGGATCAGGTTGGCGACCCTAAAAATACAGATGAAGCTTGGCTGGAGCAGATCGCACTGAATGAGGCCATGAACAGTCTGTCCCCCAGGGAAAAGCATATTCTGTCCCTCCGCTTCTACAGCGGCAAGACGCAGATGGAGGTCGCTTCAGAGATCGGCATCAGCCAGGCACAGGTCTCACGTCTGGAAAAGAATGCGATTGGCCAGATCAAAAAAAGCATTTTCGCTTCATAGGCCGGTATTTCACCGCATATCCTGAATCCAGGAGGGGAAGGCTATGCTGTCCAGATTTTCTGATTTGCGCTATAAAGAAGTGATCAACGTCAATTCCGGCCATCGTCTGGGCTATGTGAATGATTTGGAAATGGATCTGGAAGAGGGCAAGCTTCTCTCCCTCATCGTCCCCGGTCCAAGCCGCCTGGGCGGTGTTCTTGGACGGGAGGATGACTATATTCTCCCCTGGGGCTGTATCCGCCGCATCGGAGAGGATATCATTCTGGTTGATCTGCCCACACCCATCCCCCGCGCCCGCACGGAGCGTAATTCCATTGTGTAGGGAATCCTCCACAGACAATTTCTCTCTTCAAAATGCAAATAACAGGTTTTTTCAGAAGCGCCCTGACACCCAGACGTATTTACGTCATGTCAGGGTGCTTTTATATTATGATGTATGTTGATGTATGTTCGCATAGCAGAAAAATACACTGACAATTCCATCTGTTGATATTATAATGGTATAATAGTAGAAAGAGGAGGTTTCAGTGATGCCTACACAATACAACAA
>CAKTGW010000268.1 GCA_934561725.1 uncultured Oscillospiraceae bacterium | reverse complement strand
TGGTCATGTCACAGCCATAGCTGCCGTACTGTCCGAAATTGGCTGCCGCGTAGGTTCTAGCGCACATAGCCTGCGCCTTAAGTGCCTCCTTCGGCCAGGAGGCGCTCATCTCATATGGGATCACACCCTTGGTATAATCCTCGATATCCACATAGTTCACAACGGTCATATTCCCACCGTTATAGCGCAGGAATGCAAAATCGCCATAATATCGGTAGCCTGTGCCGCTGCCGCCGGAAACCGTAGTAATCGCTTTGGTACCTGCGGACACCGGCCGCAGAGCCAGAGAATAGCTGTCACCGCAGTCAAACTCAAATAAAATATCTGTTGTCCCCGTCTTGGTGACAACAATGCATTTATTGCTTGCGCTGAAGGCACCGCCCTGAATTCCGCGCGCAGCAGACGTTTCTGCCGCCTCAGAGGCAGACATATAGTTTCCAACCAGCACATAAAATTTCCCACTGTAATAAGCGGGAAATCCGCCGGAATACTTTTCGGCAGCCGCTGCGGCTGCCTCGTATGTGGAATAGGTATCGGCAAGCCGGATATGATAGCAGCCGACTGTCCCGCCGGAAACCGTTACATTCGTATCCTTTAATACGGTCAGTGCCGTTTCATCTGTGCTGCCCAGACTGTGGAACTCCCTGTCCGTATCATAGTAGCCAAATTCAAAGCCGCTGCCTACATAGTTGGATACCCGGCAGCTCTCCACTGCGCTGTCCCGCGCCTTACTATAATAATAGTATAGGCCGACCTTGACAACATCACTTTTGATTTTTACTGTAGTGGCACCGATCTCGCCAACGTGGATCGGTTCTCCGCTTCCCGCCGTGCCGCCATCGACTGTGGTCAGTCCGCTGCCTGTCATAACATAGGTCAGCCCGCCGGAAAGCTTTTCGACCCCCGCACTGCCGACCGCATAGTTTTCGTTCAGAGAATCCTGAAGTACATCCTGGCTTGTATTCACATAAAATTTCGCCGCAGCCAGTGCCGGCACAGTAATACATATAATAAAAATAATAGTCAAAAAGCATGGAAAAATATGCTTTATTTGCGAATATTTCATTGAATAATTCCTTTCCCGGGAATCGACTTTCTGTTGACGTTAGCACTTCACTGTGATATCATTGTATAAACTAAAAATGTATGTGCATTCCATTTTATTCGACACTAAATTTCATTATATAAGAATTCAGCCTGTTTTTCAAGTAGCGGGCGTATTTTTGTATTTTGTCAACAATGTATGGAATCTGAATAGAATAATACGGCACAGCACTGAAGGAAAGGAAGGCATCTAATGGAAAAATATAAGGTTGGAATCATCGGCGGTACCGGCATGGTTGGTCAGCGTTTTGTCACGCTCATGAACAATCACCCCTGGTTTGAACTGAAGGTCATTGCCGCCAGTCCCCGCAGCGCCGGAAAAACTTATGAGGAAGCTGTCGGAAAACGCTGGGCTCTGGAAGTGCCTATGCCCGACATGGCTAAAAAGATCATCGTTAAAAATGCCGAGGCTGATATAAAAGAGATCGCAGCAGAGGTTGACTTTGTTTTCTCTGCCGTGGACATGAAAAAAGAAGAGATCAAAGCTCTGGAGGAAGCTTACGCAAAATGCGAGTGCCCCGTTGTTTCCAACAACAGCGCACACAGATGGACGCCTGATGTTCCCATGGTCGTTCCCGAGCTGAATGCCGAGCATCTGGCTGTCATCCCCGCCCAGCGGAAGCGTCTGGGTACGCAGCGCGGCTTCATCGCTGTAAAGTCCAACTGCTCTCTGCAGAGCTATGTTCCTGCGCTCCATCCCCTCAAGGACACTTTTGGTCTGAATAAGGCGCTGGTCTGCACCTATCAGGCCATTTCCGGCGCCGGCAAAACCTTTGAGAGCTGGCCCGAGATGGTGGACAACGTGATCCCCTACATTGGCGGCGAAGAAGAGAAGTCCGAGCGTGAGCCTCTGAAGCTCTGGGGCAAGGTCGAGGACGGCGTTATCAAAACTGCCTCTTCCCCCTCCATTACAGCACAGTGCTTCCGCGTTGCCGCTTCCAACGGCCACATGGCTGCTGTGTTTGCCAGCTTTGATAAGAAGCCCACCGAGGAAGAGATTCTTTCCAAGTGGAGCAGCTTCAAGGGCCGTGCGCAGGAGCTGGATCTGCCCAGTGCTCCCAAGCAGTTCCTCCATTATTTTGAGGATCCCGCGCGCCCTCAGACAAAGCTTGACCGCAACACCGAAAACGGTATGGCCGTCTGCATTGGCCGCCTGCGTCCGGATACGCAGTATGATTACAAATTTGTCTGCCTTAGCCACAACACGCTGCGCGGCGCGGCCGGCGGTGCGGTTCTGCTTGCTGAGCTTCTCTGCGCCGAGGGATATATCACCCGCAGCTGATCATCTATTATCTATAATTTTTTGGAGGTACTAAGCATATGAAGACTCCTGTTTTTACCGGTTCCTGCACTGCTATCGTCACACCTTACCACAACGGCAGCATTGATTATGATAAAATGGCCGAATACATCGACTTCCAGTACGAGGGCGGAACCTCTGCACTGGTCGTATG
>CAKTGW010000267.1 GCA_934561725.1 uncultured Oscillospiraceae bacterium | reverse complement strand
GGCTTCCACATCATGCAGCCGTGCTTCCAGCTCATCCAGAGAAGCCAATATACTCTGATAGGACTCCCGCAGGCACGACGCCGTGTTTTTCAGAGAGGCAATTTCCGCCTTTACCTCTGCATACAGCTGCTCCCGGTCACCATCCGAAATGGACTCCACCTCGGCCAGCCGCACATAATAGTGATTCAAACGGCTCTGCAGTTCCTCCTCAGAGCCCGCCAAACGCATACTCATATCTTCCATCGCATGTTTGGCCATCAGCTTCACCTCTCTAAAACAAGAAGAATTATCCAATTATAATCAACGCCGGCACGGATGTCAATCCTTCAAAGTTTGCATTAATAAGAAAACAGCCCCGGAACAAAAAGCTCCGAAGCTGCTTTTTCGTGTATTTCTATGCTTTTATTTGTTTTTTTCACGCCCGAAGCAGATAAAGCACAGGGCGCTCACCGCCATGAGTATGGGATAGTACACGAAGGGAATGATCTCCACACTGGCGATATTCCCGGACGCCATCATATCGCTGGCGCCTGCCGATGCGTAGAGCAGCTGTGCTCCGTAAGGGATCAGGCCCTGCACAACAGAGGCAAAAATATCCAGCAGCGATGCCGTGCGGCGGGGATCGATATCATACTCTGTGCTGATCTCCTTGGCAATAGAGCCTGTCATTACAATGGCGATCGTATTGTTGGCCGTAGCCACATCCACACCGGCCACCAGAGCTGCAATGCCCAGCTGGGCACTGCGGCGGCTTCTCACCCGCTTTTTGATGAAATCCAGAACCCACTGAATGCCGCCGGCTTCTTTGACCAACGAGCCGATGCAGCACACAACAATTGAGATGACTGTAATGTCGTACATACCGTTTATGCCGTCACCCATGAGCTTGAAGATCTCCGAGAAAGCAAACATTCCGGTGCCCAGTCCCACAGCGACCGAGGCAAGGATTCCTGCAAACAGCACCAGAAAAATATTAAAGCCCAGCAGCGCGCCCACCAGCACCAGCAGATAGGGCACCATCCGCAGCACCATTGCCGCGCTGATCGGCGCCAGCTCCAGCGGCGCGGGCTCTGCATGCATGGTCATGACCAGATAGACCACAGCAGTGATGATTGCTGCCGGCAGAACGATCAGGAAATTCATCCGGAATTTATCCTTCATCTCGCAGCCCTGCGTGCGCACCGCTGCGATCGTAGTATCAGAGATCATGGACAAATTATCGCCAAACATGGCGCCGGACACACAGGAGCCCAGGCACATGGCCAGACTGTAGCCGGTTTTTTCGGAAATCCCCACCGCAAAAGGCACCAGAACCGTAGCTGTTCCCACAGACGTACCCATTGCTGTAGAGATAAAGCAGCCGATCAGGAACAGGCCGACCACGGAAAATGAGGGCGGCAGCGCATGAAGTGCCAGCGTAACTGTAGCCTCCGCACCGCCGGCCGCCTTTACGATCCCCGAAAAAGCGCCGGCGACCAGAAAAATCAGGCACATGGTAATAATGTTTTCATCAGCCAGTCCCTTTGCGATCACACTGACCTTTTCATTATATTTCAGCTCCGGATTCTGCAAAAAAGCGACAAACAGAGCCAGCAGAAAGCCAACAATGGCAGGCATTGCATAGAAATCGCCAAAGGCGATGCCGGCTCCCAGATAAAAGACCAGGAATACGGCGATGGGCAGCAGTGCTTTGAAATTACTCTTCATTTTAAACTCCCTTTCTCTCTTTTGGGGCATAAAAAAGCGCCCCTGATCAGACAATCAAGGACGATAAGCTCGCTTACCGTGGTACCACCTTGCTTTACCCACACCTCACAGCGTGAGCCTTACGGAGTACAGTCATACTCCTGCGCTGTTACGGGCGCCCCCGTCGCGGCCTGTACAGATGCAGTCAGCTGCGCGGCTCCAAGACCATGTTCGGCATCATCCTCCGCGCCCCCTTTCACCTTCCGGAGCTCTCTGCTGCGGCATACCGATGCTTACTCTTCTCTTCACTGCCTTTTCAGGACAAATTGTAGATACAGTATACTGTCCTCCTCCGGTTTTGTCAAGACATATTTTAGCAGTTTTGCACAGCTTCAGCTGTAATTCATTCGCTTATATGCTAGATTTTTAACAAGTCTTGTATCAGACTATGGATATCTCTGTCTCCACATCAATACGGCGGTGGTCTGACAGTCACAAATTTTTCACAATTTGTTATAAAAATCGCCATCATTTTTTCCAGGAAGATGCTATACTACAATCACAGCAGGATAAAACAATTATTTTTCAAACACTCCTATCTTTATTCTCCTCTCTTTTCTTTTCTACCAAACGGCTCCGCTTTTCTTCAGCGGAGCCGCAAGGTCAAAAACACCGGACTTTCTGTCCGTTCGAATATGCCGCGGAGTCTTTCCGCGGTCTTTTTGTTTTCCGTCAAAAAAGTAGATTTTTTGTAAAAAGAGTATTGACATTTTAAAACTTTGATGCTATTATTAACAAGCGCTGTGAAACACAGCAAAACAATAGACGCGCGAGTGGTGGAATTGGCAGACTCGCTAGATTCAGGTTCTAGTGTGCATTACGCACGTGCGGGTTCAAGTC
>CAKTGW010000266.1 GCA_934561725.1 uncultured Oscillospiraceae bacterium | reverse complement strand
CACACTTACTGTGCAGAACGAAGCCGGTGAGCAGCGGGAAGTGACGCTCAGCATGGCCACTGTATACAGCAGTCCGGTGAGCTATGAATTGCTGGGCAGCACAGGATATATCGTACTGAAGAATTTCAGTGCCGGTTGTGCGGATGATGCTATTGCGGCAGTTCAGGAGCTGATGGAGCAGGGAGCGCAGGCGCTGGTGTTCGATGTGCGCTATAACGGCGGTGGTTATGTTCACGAGCTGACGGCACTGCTGGATTATCTGCTGCCGGAGGGCGATATCTTCGTCAGCCGGAGCCGCGATGGTGAAGAGACGGTAACGACCTCGGATGCCAATTGTATCGATCTGCCTATGGCGGTGCTCATCAATGCAGACAGCTACAGCGCTGCGGAATTGTTTGCCGCGCAGCTGAGCGAATTCGGCGCAGCGGTGACGGTAGGTGAGGCAACCACAGGCAAGGGGCGCAGTCAGGTCAGCTATACGCTTATGGATGGCAGTGCAGTGCATATTTCACATGAGGCGTATCTGACGTCGCAGCGCCGGGATCTTGCTGCCGAGGGCGGAATTCAGCCGGATATTCCCGTTGAGCTGACAGAGCAGGAAAAAACAGAGCTCTATTACAAAATTCTCCCGCAGGATGAAGATGCTCAGCTTCAGGCTGCATTGGAGGCTGTCCGGTGACGGGTATTGACTTATGTGGTACAATATAAAATTATACCACACCATTCGACAGAGCTTGTGTCAAAGGAGGATATCATGCAGAGAGCACAACAACGAATCAGACGCAGCATTTGCCTGCTGCTGGTTCTGGTCATATCCGTTTCAGCCTTCGGCAGCTTTGGCGCGGCAGGCGTCAGCCGTTCGGAAATCGATGCGCTGGAACAGCAGAAGTCCGCGATCGCGGAAAAAAAGGCTGAGGCTCAGGAAAAGATGGATGCACTGCAGGCCGAACAGGCAACGATCATTCAGCAGAAGGAAGCACTGGATGAGAAGAATACCCTGGCCATGCAGGAGATCGAGCTGATCAATGAGCAGATCGAGATCTACGACGGTCTGATCGAAGAAAAGGAAGAAGAGCTTGCGGACGCCATTGAACAGGAAAACTATCAGAAGGAGCGCTTCCGCACCCGGATGCGCGCCATGGAGGAAAACGGCGACCTGGGCTATGTGGCTTTTGTGTTTCAGGCGACCAGTTTCTCTGATCTGATCACCCGTATCGATAATATTTCAGAGATTCTGGAATCCGATAAGTCTCTTGAAGAGAAGTACATAGCGGCCCGCGAGACGGTGGAAAGCGTAAAGGCCGAGTATGAAGAGATCCAGGCCAATCAGCTGGCCAAACGCGATGAGCTGGAAGAGCAGAAGGAAGAGCTGGAAAAGCAGATCGAAGAAGCGATCAAGCTGATCACGGATCTTCAGAGCGATATTGACACCTATACTGCCGAATATGCCAAAAATGAGGCAGCGGAGCGGGAGCTTCAGGCCAATATCGATAAGATGACAGAGGAGTTTAACAAGCAGCTGGAAGAACTGAGAAAGCAGCAACAGCAGAATCAGTCCAACAGCGGCAGCAGCAATTCCAACTCCGGGTCGAGTACCGGCAGCAGTACTGTGGCTACCGGAACCGGCAGCTTTATGTGGCCCAGCGACTGCCGTGTGCTCACGTCTCCGTTCGGCTGGCGTGTACACCCGATTTTCAAAACAGAGAAGTATCATTCCGGTGTGGATGTAGGTGCGGCAAGCGGCTCACCCATTTATGCAGCTGACAGCGGCACAGTCCAGATCGCCACATACAGCTCCTCTTACGGCAACTATGTGGTCATCAACCACGGAAATGGCTATACCACGCTGTATGCACATCAAAGTGCACTGGCAGTGTCGGCCGGACAGACAGTCACAAAGGGTCAGGTCATCGGCTACGTGGGTGCTACCGGTTGGGCGGAAGGTGCTCACCTGCATTTTGAAATCAGCCTGAACGGCTCTCGTGTGGATCCGCAGACGATGTTCACAGGGCTGACCCAGTCATATTGACACAAGTTTTTACGCAGATATGAGTCCTCCGCGGCATGTGCTGCGGGGGATTTTCTGCTGAATAAGCGGCCTGAACGGGGAAATACTCTCATTTGGAGGCAGAGCATGGAAAAGAAAAAAATATCCGTATGGACTCTTGTTGTGGCTGTATTGCTGACCGCTGCACTCACATTAGGTGCAGTATTTGCCGGACTTTGCATTTTTGCCGGCGGCGTAGGAAACCTTGAGCGCGGTGCCAAGCTGACGCAGATCCTGCATGTGCTGGACAGTAAATTTGTTGAGGAGCCGGATCTGGATAAGGCAGTGGATGCGGCTGCGGCCGGGATGATCGAGAGTCTGGATGACCGCTGGAGCTATTATATGACAGCGGAGCAGTACCAGAGCTATACGCAGCGGACGCAGAACCGCTATCGGGGGATCGGTGTTACCGTTGCGGCCTGCGATGAGGGCTTTGCGCTGGTCGATGTATCCCGCGATACGCCGGCCTATGAGGCCGGGCTGCTGCCGGGAGAAAAGCTTCTCCGGATCGATGGCGAGGAGCTGGCCGGCTGGACAACTCAGCAG
>CAKTGW010000265.1 GCA_934561725.1 uncultured Oscillospiraceae bacterium | reverse complement strand
CGACAGAAGCGCTGCCGTCTGTGTTGATGACCAGCTTGAAGGTCAAATCTTTGTAGCCGTCAGCAGTGATGGTGATAACATCGCCGCTCTTCAGAACATCAATGATGGGGGATGAACTAAAGTCCGTCTTTGCAAAAACAAGGCGATTATTGCCGGTGTCCGCTCTGTAAGCACCACCGGAGGATGGATCCGTTGTTTTCGCTTCCCATGCCACGTTATTTACTGTAATCTTGGTGATTGCAGAAACGTAATCATGGGTTGCATCGCCAAAAGTTACATACCAGTCATTACCAAAGAAATCTTTTGTAAATGTCACATCCGATACATTAATCGTGCCGTTTTCTGGGGTGTCCGGCGTTTCGCCGCCGCCGGAACCGCCGACCGCCTCAGCGGAAGCATTGCCGTTATCGTTCAGCACGAACTTAAAGGTCAGGTCGTTGTAGCCCGTTGCCGTGATGGTGACCACATCGCCGTTTGCGATGGCGGGAATACTTCCAAAGCTTGTTTGCGCAATCACCAGTTTATCGTCGGAGATTTTATACTTACCGCCGCCGGAAACAAGCGAAGTAGATTCCCACGCAGTACCATTCACCGAAACTCCGGTGATTTTGCTTACATAACCGGTTTCTGCAACGGAAATTTCCCAATCGCTACCGCTAAAACCGCCGCTTGCAATGCTGACCTTGCTCGGATCGACCGTGCCGTTTTCCGGGGTGTCCGGCGTTTCCTCGCTGCCAGAACCGCCAGAGTTGCCGGAATCGGAGCCACCGACCACTTCCGCAGTAGCACTTACTGACTCATTCGGATAATAGCCCGTTTTCGAAACGGTAATTTTCACATCTTTGTATCCATCTGCGGAAAGTGTGAATACTGCTGGAAAGAAACTATAAGAAGATGTAACCACAAATTCAATGTTATTCCCTTTTACATGCCAATACGGGTCGGAACAGAACATTCCGAAGTCATCTTTATAAGTATAGGTCAGTTCATTGATTGTCAATGTTGCACGCTTTGCGGCTACCGCAGCTAACCATGTGCTATCGTCTACCGTGAGCGTCAGCATATTCGTCATACCACTGGTATATGCACACTCCATTGCCGTCGGCGGATCCTGCGTATCCGCCGCCATGGCCGGGGTCACTGCCATCGACAGCAGCATCACGACCGCCATGCACAGCGAACCCAGCCGATTTTGAATACGTTTCATAAATTCCTCCTTGTTTCAGAGCCTTATTGTTCTCTCGCCTGTGGCGAGAGAACAGAGGGCGCGCCCTCTGTATTTACGTTCATTTTTCAGACGACATACAGAAATCACCAAACTACACCGTATGTCTTGAAAATTCCCTCCCTTCCGTGGTATAATCCCACCAGTGTTTTATGCCGCAGAGTTAGCCTGCTCTAACTGCGTTTTAAAAAACAAAACCACTCTTGCATGGCTTTTTGGCTTAGTTAAAGTCATCTAACTAAGGCATGTGAATTTTATCACGTTTTATCCGGTCCGTCAATCCCAAAATAGACATTTTCGCGATTCGTTATTTCATCATAATACGCAAGGAGAATTGTATGAAAAATTGGTTGTCTGCCGCGCTTCTCTCCGCGGCGTTTCTGCTGACCGGCTGTTCCGGCGCTCCCGCTCAGGGGCCGGAAACCGCCACGTTCTTTGCCATGGACACAGCAATGGATTTTACAGTGTACGGCGATGCCGCCCTGTTGGACGAGGCCGAAACTCTGATTGGCTCACTGGAGGAGCAGGTATCCGTCACGGATGAGCACAGCGACATTTACGCCATCGACCATACCGGGAGCGGCAGTTTATCCGGAAATGCCGCCGAGCTGATGGAGCAGGCGTTGGAGCTTTGCCGCCGTACCGGCGGTGCGCTGGATATTTCCGTCTACCCCATTGTCCGGGCATGGGGCTTTACCACCGGAAGCTATCAGGTTCCCGATGAAGAAACCATTCAAAGCCTGCTGCCGCTGGTGGACTACACCCAAATTCAATACGATGCCGCCACCGGTGTGGTCACGCTCCCGGAGGGCATGGAGATCGACTTGGGCAGCGTTGCAAAGGGCTATGCCGGTCAGTTAGCGGCACAAATGCTGCGGGAACACGGCGTGCAGTCCGCTCTGCTGAATCTTGGCGGCAATGTGCAGACGGTGGGCGCAAAGCCGGACGGTTCCCCATGGCAGATCGGTATTAAGGACCCGCAGGGTGAGGATGCCATGATGGTACTCTCTGTGGAAGATCAGGCCGTGGTAACATCCGGCGGATATGAGCGGTATTTTGAACAGGACGGCCAGACCTATTGGCATATCATGGACCCATCTACCGGGCATCCGGCTGACAGCGGCCTGCTCTCCGTCACTATTGTGGGCAAGCAGGGCATCATTTGCGACGGACTCTCCACCTCACTGTTCGTTATGGGGCTGGAAAAGGCGGCTGATCTCTGGGCACAGAGCTGTGATTTCGAGGCTGTGTTCGTAACAGCATCCGGCGAGGTATACATTACAGAGGGACTGCAAGACCGCTTTGCGCTGACGGAGCAGTATGCGGATACACCGGTCAGCGTGATTGAACGGTAAAATGTCCCCAGCAGAGTGAAATAATTACATT
>CAKTGW010000264.1 GCA_934561725.1 uncultured Oscillospiraceae bacterium | reverse complement strand
AGTCTACGGGTAAACTGATCAAGGTGGGCGAGGATGCACAGAAAATGATGGGGCGCACACCGGCGAATATCGTGGCTATCCATCCTATCGTAGCCGGTGTAATTTCGGATTACGATATGACTGTGCGCATGCTCAAGGAGTTCCTCAGCCGGATTACGTCTTTCAGCCTGTTTAAGCCTCAGGTCATTGTCTGCATCCCCAGCAGCGTGACCGGCGTGGAAGAGCGGGCTATTGTGGATGCTGTGATTGAGGCCGGGGCACGAAGAGTATACCTCCTGGAAAAAGGCGTGGCTACCGCTACGGGCGCCGGAATCGATATTTCCAGACCTGACGGCCACATGGTCATTGATATCGGCGGCGGAACCACAGAGGTGGCTGTTGTCTCTCTGGGCGGCGTGGCAGAGTGTGAATCGATCAAAACTGCGGGCAGCGAATTTGATGAGGCAATCGTCAAATACATACGCCGCAAATACAATGTGCTGATCGGAACAAAAACCGCCGAAGAGATCAAGCTCAGTCTGGGCTGTGTATATCCCCGGCCTGAGGTGAGCTATGAAGAGGTCAAGGGACGCTGCTTGGTCACGGGGATGCCGAAAACTGTGCGTGTAAGCTCCAATGAAATGGTAGAGGCTCTGGCTGAACCGTGTATGCGCATTCTTGAGGCCGTGCACATGGTCCTGGAGCGCACGCCGCCGGAGCTGGTGGCTGACATCTCTGTAAACGGCATTGTCATGAGCGGCGGCGGAAGCCTGCTGTGGGGCTTCGATAAGCTGATCGCTGAGCGCACTGGGATCCCTACCGTTGTGGTGGATGACCCCCTGTCATGCGCGGCCTATGGCGCGGGACGCCGCCTGCTGAAGATCGATGAAATGCAGGATGGCATGCTGAATATTGCCCGCCGCCGTCAGTTAAAGGATTGATTTGCCCGGATGAATAAAAAATCCCCTCCATATGCTTTTGCGTATGGAGGGGATCATTTTTCGCTGTCAGATTTTTTCGTTCAGCCAGGTCAGTATGTCGGCAAAGACCTCTTCATAGTTGAGCTCGTTGATCAGCTCATGGCGTGCGCCGTGGTATAGCTTGATGGAGATATCCTGCATTCCGGCGTCAAGAAAGCTGCGCCATGCGCGGATCACGCCGCGGCCGTATTCGCCAACGGGGTCCTTGTCTCCAGAGATGAAGAGAACGGGAAGAGACTTATCCATGCGGCGTATATTGCGCGGACTGGACACAAAACGGATCCCTTCGGTCAGATCGCGGAACATGCCGGCGGAGGGGACGTATCCGCAGTAGAGATCGCGGCAATATTCCTGAACAACGCTGCGGTCTCTGGAGATCCAGTCGGAGACGGAAAAACGGGGCTCAATGTCCTTGTTATAGCTGCCGAAAGCCAGACGGTTCAGAAATTCACTTTTGTAATTGCAGCCGTGCAGAAGAATTTCGGCTCCGGTCATGAGCCGGGAGGCGTTCAGCAGAGCTTTAGGCTGCTGGCCGGTACCGCAGAGAATCAGTCCGGAGAGACCGTGCGGATAGCGTATAACATAGGTGCGGCTGAGAAAGCTGCCCATGCTGTGGCCGAAAAGAAAATAGGGAAGATCCGGATGCTGCGCGTGCGTGCTCTCAAAAAGTTTGCGCATATCGCCAACAGCAAGCTCCCAGCCGGCTGTGTCACCCCAATAGCCGAGCTCCTCGGCGCTCTCTCCGTGTCCCAGATGGTCGTTGCCCACAACGAGAAAGCCCTGTGCACAGAGAAAGCGGGCAAAATGGTCATAGCGCTTGACATACTCGGCAATACCGTGGGCAATCTGAATGATGCCGCGTATGGGTCCTTCCGGACACCATTCCACAGCGTGGATATGCGTTTGGCCGTTGGACGAAAGATAGGTGAAATCCTTGCAGCTGACCATAGTCAAAACCTCCGTTTTATGGTAGAATTCAGATAAATATGCATAGTTTGCTCAGATCAGCGGTCTGAAAGGAGAAAGTGATGAATGGTTATGTGATCGCCCTGGATCAGGGGACGACCAGTTCACGGGCAGTGATTTTTGATCATAAGGGAGAAATCGTTACTCTTGCGCAGTACCCGTTTCAGCAGATATATCCTCACCCCGGGTGGGTGGAGCATGATCCGATGGACATTTTGCAGACGCAGCTGCGGGCCTTGGGTGAGGCTTTTGAAAAAAGCGGACTTTCGCCCACAGATATTGCGGGAATAGGGATCACAAATCAGAGGGAAACAACGCTCGTATGGGAGAAGGCTACAGGCAAGCCCATATATAATGCCATTGTCTGGCAGTGCCGGCGGACAGCGGCCATTTGCGACGAATTGAAGGCGGATGGCATGGCAGCCTATATCCGCGATAAGACCGGATTGCTGATCGATGCGTACTTTTCCGGCAGCAAGATCAAATGGATACTGGATCATGTTTCCGGAGCGCGGGAGAAAGCGGAGCGGGGCGAGCTGCTGTTCGGAACTGTAGACAGCTGGCTGATCTGGAATCTGACCGGCGGCCGCGCACATGTGACGGATTACTCCAATGCATCCCGGACAATGATTTTTGATATTGATTCACTGCAGTGGGATGAGACGCTCTGCGCCCGGCTTGGGATCCCGAT
>CAKTGW010000263.1 GCA_934561725.1 uncultured Oscillospiraceae bacterium | reverse complement strand
CCCTTATGGTCGCTGCTCCCATCATCAGCGCTGCATACTTTGGCGATGCCTTCTCTCCCATGTCTGACAGCACCAACTGTGCCGCCGCTTCCGTAGGCACCGACCTGTTCGAGACAGTCAAATATCAGGCCACCTCTACTATTCCCGCAATGCTTATCGGCGCCGTTGTCTTTTTCTTCTGGGGCATGGGCATTGACACCTCCGGCGCTGACATCAGCTCCATCAATGAGGTCATCGCAGGTATCGACGCCAGCTATAAGCTGGGCATCGTCACCGTTCTTCCCCTGATCATCGTTCTGACTATGCTGCTCATGAAGATCCCCTCTATTCCCTCCGTACTTTCCGGCGCACTCTCCGGCTTTCTGGTCGCCTGGCTGTATCAGGGGCAGAGCTTCAAGTCCGTGACCCTCAGCATGTGGAGCGGCTATACTCTGGAATCTGACAGTGCATTTTTGGTCAAGGTCTTCAGCCGCGGCGGCATCACCAGTATGAGCGGCACCGCATTCCTGTTCGCATTTGCATTCGGTCTTTTCGGTATTCTCAGCACAGCCGGTATTGTGGACAAGGTCGTTGAACCTTTGACCAAAAAGTGCAATTGCCGTGCAAGCGGCGCCCTCTGCACCATTCTGCTGGGCTTTATCGCCAATGCCACTTCCGCTTCCGGAAACTTCTCCTTCATCTTCATCGGCAGTCTGATGACTCCTGTTTATGAAAGAGCCGGCCTGAACAAGTGGGATCTTACCCGCACCATGTCCGTGGGCTGTCGGCTACAAGTGCGCCACTCATGAAGTGGCTCCTGACCGCTGCGGTATTCTCACCGGTATTCTGGGTGAGAATCGCCCCGGCAAGCCCAATTCTTCACCGCGGGTGCCTATCCCGCCCGCAGTGCTGTGGAGGTCGCCAGACTTCCCAAGGATGCGCTGGTCGAAATTGAGGTCATTGCCAGCCAGAACTAAAGCAAAGCAAACTCTATTTACTCTCTTTCTACACACTCCTAAAAGAAACGCCGCAGGAATTCTCCTGCGGCGTTTCCGTGCACTTGATTCTGTGAGACAGCTGTGCTAAAATGATTTATCAGTTGTTCTGCACAAGCAGAAAGGGGATATATGCTTTGAATTTGGAACAAACTCTCAAGCAAGCCGGTATACTCTCGCCACAATTGATCCAATCCATGGAAATCCTGCAAATGAGCTCCTATGAGCTTGAAAAGCATCTGCAGGAGTTGGCAATGGAAAATCCGGCCATGGAGCTGCGCCTGCCGGAGAAGGCTCCGGAAATCAACGCTGAGGAATTTGGCCGGCGCATTCAATGGCTGGAGGAAAACGACCGTCAGAACGCGATCTATGTGCGGAGCGACGCCGACGAAGACGAAGCCGATCCCCTTGCCTGCGCCGGTACAGACGGCGGACTCGAGGCTGACCTGTATACCCATTTGATCTCTCAGCTGGACCGGCTGTACAGCCGGCATCCGTCCTATTCTGCCGCCAGATTTATAGCAGGCTGTCTGGATGAGCACGGCTATCTGGACGAGAGTGAGGAAACTCTGGCCGATGAATCCGACTTTCCCCCGGAAGCGCTTCGCGACGGCCTGGCGCTTCTGCATACGCTGGATCCTCCTGGCGTTGCCGCCTCTTCTCTGAGCCAGTGCCTGGTGCTCCAGCTCCAGCGCATGGGCGAGACCGGCTATGTGCTGGATATTGCCGCCAACTATCTGGATTCTCTCTCCCGGCAGCGCTATAAATTCATTGCCTCAGAGCTGGACATCAGTCTCGCACAGGTGGCAGATGCAGCAGAGAAGATCCGCAATCTGGAACCCCGTCCCGGTGAAAGCTTCAAGCGCACATCCCCCTGCGCTTATATTCTCCCGGATATTTTTGTTGCAGTTAAGGATGGCCGGCCGCAGGTCAGCACAAATGCCGATGCTGTCCCCCGGCTGAAAATCAGCAGCTATTATAAGCAGCTTCAGGCAAATACCGCAGATCCGGACGTAAGAGACTATCTGGATGAAAAAATACGTCAGGTGCGCTTTGCCATGCGTTCCATTGCACAGCGGCAGTCTACTCTGCTGGACTGCGTCCGCCGGATCGCAGAGCGCCAGGAGGCTTTCTTTCTGGAGGAAGGCTGTCTTGTTCCCATGACGCACGCTGACATTGCCGAGGATCTGGGCATTCACAGCAGCACGGTCAGCCGGACGATCCGGGAAAAGTATCTGGATTGTTCCCGCGGTATTTATCCCCTGAGCTATTTCTTCTCCAGAGCCATGGGCGATGTAGGTGCCCGCGGCGTAAGCAAACTGCTTCTGGAGCTGATCAACGGTGAGGACAAAGCGCACCCGCTCTCCGATCAGAAGCTCTGCGACCGTCTGGCTGAAAGCGGCTGCCGCATCTCCCGGCGCACAGTCGCCAAATACCGCGACAGTCTGGGCATCCCGGACGCCACGCGGCGCAAGCTGTAATTCATTTTTGACACCTGCCCTCTTCCCGCAGCGGAAGAGGGCTTTTTACTTTAAATTTTACATAGATTTCACAATTTATGTCGATAAGACTTTACAAACAAACTGTATTCTGAAAAGTAGGTAAAACTAAGGTTAGGAATGTGAAAAGGAGAATTACATGGATATCTTCAGTATCATCACAC
>CAKTGW010000262.1 GCA_934561725.1 uncultured Oscillospiraceae bacterium | reverse complement strand
TCCTTATCCGCATCCCAGAAATCCACGGAGGAGACACCGTCGATATCTTCGATCTGATCGGCAAGCTCCCGGGCGATATCATAGGTGACGTTGGACACAAGCACACGTGCTGTAGCATAGGTCTTCATCTCATCGTCCATCAGCGTCAGGCCCCGCCGGGTCTCCGTAGATTCCGGCAAATACTCCGTCAGGTCGTTGCAGACCGACACCCAGCCCTGTGTGATCAGGCTGGCAATGATCGCAATGGCATATAAAAAGAAAATCAGATTTCGTTTATCCACGATGAACGTGGCCAGTTTTTCAAAGAAACTGCTTTTCGGCTGGTCGCTCATGAGTTCCCCTTTCCCCGGCGAAGCGCTCTCCGCCGTATTCATTACCATTAAAAACACCCTAATTTTATCAGTTCCATTCTTTAATGGCAATAGTCAAAATCGGTCATTTGTCATAATTTTCGCGTTCAGATTTTGTCAGCAAAACAAAAAATGCGGGAATTGAATCAGAACGGATTTTATGCTATACTTTGTCACATACACAAATCACGCGCGGCCGTCCGGTACAGGATCTGACAGCTTCTGTGCCGCCGGATCGCTTATTCCGGCCACCGGGAGGAATCATGAGCAGGCAGTACAAAGCATCCGAAGCGACCCGTTTGGCCATCAGCGGCGCCATGAAGGAGCTCATGGCCGTCAAGCCCCTGGAAAAAATCACGATCACCGAGATCATGAATGCCTGCGGTATGCGCCGTCAGCACTTTTATTATTATTTTACCGGTATATATGATCTGCTCCGCTGGTTGCTTGAGCGGGAAGCCCTGGATATTCTTCGGCAGCAGGAAAATATACTCCACTGGCGGGACGGGCTTTTGTTTCTCTTCCAGTATATCGACAAAAACCGCAGCTTCTGTCTCTGTGTACTGGATTCGCTCGGCCGGGAATATTTAAAGCGCCTGCTGGAAACAGATATCAATGATCTGGTACGTCAGGCCGTCCATTCTATTGTAGTAAACAATCACTTTCCGCATGACGATGCTTATGAGGTGGTGATTGCCCGATTCCTGACCATTGCTCTGGCCGGGACTGCAGAAGGCTGGCTCCGCGGTGAATTTCAGTACACACCGGAGGAACTCATCGACATGCTCTGCGTTATATTTCAGGATTACGCCAATGGCGTTGCCCAGCGGCTCAACCAGCCGCCGGCCGCCGGAACGCAGGTGTAAACAAGGAGGAACTACTCATGGGAAAACACGTTATTGCATTGGGCCGCCAGTTTGGCAGCGGCGGACGCGAGATCGGGCACCGGCTGAGCGAGGCTCTGGGCTTTGCCTACTATGACCGCGAACTGATCACAATGGCCGCCCAGCGCGCAGAGGTGCGCGAGGATCTGTTTGCAGATAAGGATGAAAAGGCCGCCAATCCATGGCTGTTCAAGGCCTTTTATCAGGGTGGACCCAAGGTGCGTCAGGGCCAGTCTGCTGAGGATGTCCTGTTCCAGATGCAGAGCGAGATCATTCTGGAGCTGGCCGAAAAAGAGGATTGCATCATCATCGGCCGATGCGCCGACCATATTCTGGAAAGCCAGCACGTAGACTGTCTGAGCCTGTTCATCTGCGCCCCTGTTGACTGGCGCGTCCGTCACCGGATGGAGCTGGAAAAGCTGGATGAAAAATCAGCCCGGGAGTTGGTTGAAAAGACGGACAAGCAGCGCGAAAAATACTATGCGCATTATACCAATCGTCCCTGGGGAATCCCGGAAAACTATGACCTCTGCATCAACAGCGCCCGGCTGGGCATTGACCGCACAGCTTCTCTGCTGGCCGAGCATTGCCGCCAGCTGTTTCTGTCCTTTTGAGTAAACACAAAACCGGCCTGCACTTCAAAGGCGGAAGCTTCATAAAACAATATTGAAAAAGACCGGCGAAACAAGCAGAAACCTTTTGCTTTGCCGGTCTTTCTTCTGCGACGGATAAAATCAAGAATCGCTCTGCTGCCACAAATTTTAATTCCAGAAAATCCTGTTTACCTGTTCAAGAGCCTTCCGCACGGCATTGGCATAGCTTTGACACAAATCCAGTGCATTACAAGTTGCGTATAATACTATTCTCCGCTAAAATAAACCGCATGAATGTCTTAGCCGCTGCGGATAGGCCTCGTTTATCTTTCATCACCAGAGCCATGGTGCGCAGAATCGGTTCGTCTACCGGCCGGACAGCAACATTATATGCTGTCTTTTGTAGCACCAACTCAGCCAGCAGCGAATACCCTAACCCCTGCTCTACCATGGATAGAATAGAATAATCATCATGCATGGTCAGCCGTACATTGGGCGTGACTCCGGCTTTCCGAAAGGCTTCCAGAGGCTCACTGTAACAGCCTTCTTCCAGCAGAAGAAATGGCTCTGTTGCCAGCTCTTGCAGCGATACAGTGGGTTCCTGTGCCAAAGGGTGAGACTTGGGCAGAACAGCCACAAAGGGGTCTGTCTGCAAAGTCTGCGTTTCCAGCCCCTTGGCTGCAGCCGGGTTCACAAAGCCAAAATCCACAGTCCCGGTCTGCACCCAGTCGCAGATACTGGTATAGTCCCCCTGATGCAGCACCAGCTGCACATTGGGATACTTTGCCCAGAATTTCCGAATGATACCGGGCAGCCA
>CAKTGW010000261.1 GCA_934561725.1 uncultured Oscillospiraceae bacterium | reverse complement strand
TCATAGGCCACCATGACCTCAGGCCAGTGCACCATGGGTGCCATCACAAAGGTAAGCACATGTCTGCCCAGCTCCAGCGTATCGCCCTCCTTCACGGCAATGACACGATCCATGTCGAATGCAAAGAACTGGGGCATCATAGCCGCCGCTTTTGCACTGGTAACGATTTTGGCATCGGGATATTTCTCCGCAAAGGTCTGGATATTGCCTGCATGGTCCGGCTCCAGGTGGAGGGAAACCAGATAATCGGGCTTCCGGCCGTTCAGTGCCTGCTCCAGATTATGCAGCCACTCGTCCGTTCCCCGCTTGTCCACCGTATCCATCACTGCGATCTTATCGTCAAGGATCACATATGAGTTGTAGGAAATTCCGTTGGGGATCACATACTGGCTCTCAAAAAGATCCAGCGTTTTATCATCAACGCCGATATAGACCACAGAATCAGTCACGGTTATGTCCTTCATAGATATCGCTCCTATTCTATCTAAAATCTAATGTTTATTCACACCGATGGTATTTTATCACATTTTTTCGTCCTGACAAGAGCAAATCCGATCTTTTTTACGCTAAAATCACCGATTGAGATACCGGCGTGTATAGGGGCAGAAAATAAAGCATTTTCCGCATATGGTCATCTCTATGCCGATCACCTGCCGGCAGCGTGCCGCAGCCCCCTTGGCACATTTATCCTGATCGAACATTTCATCCCGCGTTACGCCCTGCGCCCAGTTCACGCCCTTGATGGCGCCGTACGGACATATATCCCGGCATTTGGTGCAGCCGCCGCAGCGGGAGGTCAGGATCGGTTCGGCCAGTGGGAGCGGCGCATCCGTGACCATCGTGCTCAGCCGCAGTGCGCTGCCGTATTCCGGCGTGACCAGCAGACAGCTTTTGCCGATCCAGCCGAGTCCGGCCCGTATGGCCGCAGACTTGTGGGGCAGCTCCGTATAGTTGCCCGGCAGCCGCACGACCTTATCCGTGGTATATTCACGGACGCGCCAGCCGTTCTCCCGCAGAAATGCCGCTCCTGCACGAATCGCCTCATCCAGGACCGCGTTGGCCGAATGATACCACTGTCGGTATTCCTCCGTTACATCCTGTTCAATGGAGTGCACCATTTCCTTCGGCATGGGCAGCGCAACGGACACACCCGTATTCAGGTCATCTTCCGTAAGCTCCGCCACGTCACCATAGCCTACCAGTACAGCTCCGTGCTCCATAAGGATCTGTCTGAGCTGTTCACCCAATTCCTCCGATTTTTTCATTTCCCTATCCCCTCTGCTCTATTTTCCAAGGCCGCGTCCCTTGCCCGAACTGCGGCCCTTGTAATACATGCCCAGCAAAATGCCGGCAATCGTAAGTGCACTGCCTATGCCCAGCAAAAACTGCAATGCTGCAACGATCCATCCGGGAATTGCATCCAGTACGGCCAGATTGCCGGAAATATAGCTCAATGCAATATACACCAGCAGCACCAGCGCAATCCCCACATAGGCCGTTTTACGGCATAGCTGAAGACGGCGTTCCATTTTATTCTGCATAGCTCTTCACCTCTCCGAAAATTATAGCACGGCCTTTCGTGATTGGCAATCGCCACTTGAATCCCCATGTGCACCGTCGTATAATGAATGCACTCAAGCTGAGAAAGGATGTCTGTTATGACAGTCAATGAAAGTATAGAAAACCGCAGCGGCGAGCTGATCCGTTCCCTTCAGGAGCTGGTCAGGATCCCCAGCGTCGGCGGTGAAGCGCAGCCCGGACTGCCCTTCGGTGCAGCTCCCGCCCGCGCTCTGGACTACTGTCTGGGACTTGCCCAAAGCCTCGGTCTGCGTACCGGCACAATGGACGACTATGCAGGCTGGTGCGAATGGGGGCAGGGAGATGAGCTGATCTGCGTGCTCACTCATCTGGATGTAGTTCCCGCCGGGGACGGCTGGATCCACGCCCCCTTCGGCGGCGAGATCTCGGAGGGCCGGATCTATGGCAGAGGCACACTGGACGACAAGGGGCCTGCCGTTGCCTGCATCTATGCCCTGAAGGCGCTGGCAGAAAGCGGCGTGCCTCTGCACCGCCGGGTACGAGTTCTCTTTGGGCTAAACGAAGAGACCGGCTGCGCCTGTATGGAATATTATGTAAACCACGGCGGCGAATTGCCTGTTTCCGCCTTTACCCCGGACGGAGAATTTCCCATCATCAACGGTGAAAAAAGCATTTATATCGGCTCATTTCAACGGCCCGTTGCCCCCTCCGCCCACTGCATCACGAGCATCCATGCCGGCACCGCTGCAAATGTTGTCCCCGCCGCTGCGGAATGTACCCTGAATTTTACTCCGTCAAGTCCGCTCCCCGACTTCTGCGCACAAAACGGTCAGACACTTACTGCCGCCGGACTTGGTGCCCACGCCAGCACGCCCGATGAGGGGATCAACGCCATCAGCCGCCTCTTTTCCGCCCTGTCCGCACTGCCGCTGGACGGTGACAGTCTTGCATTGACGCGTTTTATAGCCGGTGCCGCCCGGGATACTCACGGCCATGCACTGGGCATCAGCTGTCAGGACGCCATTTCCGGTGAGCTGACCGTCAACTGGGGCATGATGCAGCTGGCAGACGGTCTGGCCCGCGTCACACTGGACGTGCGCTGCCCCGTAACACTGTCGCCGGATCCGGTG
>CAKTGW010000260.1 GCA_934561725.1 uncultured Oscillospiraceae bacterium | reverse complement strand
GTAGGCGGCGCGGACTTTTTCCTTTTCGTAGCCGATGACGAGGATCACGTCCTGCCGGGGGAGAAAATCAAGCGCCTCCAGCACCCAGCCCAGCAGGGGCCTGCCGTGGGCCTGCCGCAGGACCTTGGGCAGGTCGATCCCCTCGGTGCGCAGGCGGGTGCCCTTGCCGCCGGCCATAATGATCGCTTTCATGACAGACCTCTTTCCGCAGCATAAAAAACTGCTGCGGCGCCGTTCTTGCGGCGGACGGCCAGCCGGAATCGGCACATTGCATGTGTCCATATCAGTATGGCCGAAGCCGGGCCGAATAACCGCCGGAGAACGTGATGGATAAAAGAGGAATTAAAAGTTGAAATGCGGTTGTGTTTGCCGTGTGGTTTTGTTATAATAATGTACTGAATAGCGCTTTGAGCCTTGTTTGAACAGATAGGCTGTATGTCAGGAGGGTGAGCGATTGAATAACAAGGTACAGCGGTTCATTGAACCGAATATGCGGTTCTATCTCATTATTCTGTTTCTCTTTGTAATCGTCACATTTTTCTTTGGCGATACGTGGCTGGCGGAGGCGGAGCTGCTTGTGCTGATCCTTCTTGTGGTCTACTCGGCGGTCATCTCTCAGAAAAAACGCCGGGAGCTGGTTGCGTATATCGACTCCATCACCTATGATGTACAGTCGGCCAAAAATGATACTTTGCTGAACTTCCCTCTGCCTATGGTCGTGTTCAAGCTTGATGACAAGCAGATCATCTGGGGAAACCAGGTGTTTTTCAACATTTGCGGCAGCAAGCGGCCCAGCTTTGAGGCGAGACTTACGGATCTGGTTCCCGAGTTTTCAGACAAGTGGCTGAAGGAGGGGCGCAGCCAGTGCCCGTCTATTCTCACAGTGGACGGCCGTAAGTATCAGATCCATGGCAATATCGTGCACAATGCCAAGAATGAGGATGCCAATGGTTTCATGGGCATCACATACTGGGTGGATGTCACGGAATATGATGATACACGTATCGAATATCAAAACGCCCGGCCGGTCGTTGCGGTGATTGTGCTGGACAATCTGGATGAGCTGATCAAGAATCTGCCGGAGCGCGGGAAAAATGATATCCGCGCCCAGCTGGATGACAAGATCCTTCAGTGGGCGGACGGCAAGGGCGGATTTGTCCGCCGGGTCGAGCGGGACCGCTATCTCTTTATTTTTGAGGCCCGCTATCTGGAGGGGCTGATCAACGAAAAGTTCAAGCTGCTGGAGGAGGCGCATCAGGTCGTCAGTCCCAGCGGCATCCATGCCACGGTGAGCATCGGTCTTGGCCGGGATGGTGCAGATTATGCGGAGAACTATCACTTTGCAGCTCTGAGCATAGAAATGGCGCTCTCCCGCGGCGGCGATCAGGCGGTCATCAAAAACCGCTTTACCTTTGAATTCTTCGGCGGCCGCGGTACAGAGGTGGAGACCCGTACAAAGGTGCGCAGCCGCGTGATGGCCAATGCGCTGAATGAGATGATCGCGGATGCATCACAGGTGTTCGTGATGGGACACAAGCATGCGGATCTGGATGCGATCGGTTCTGCGACCGGTATTTGCTGTATGGCCCGTAAGCACGGGAAAAAGTACCACATCGTGGTGGATCCTGAGGTCAATGCCTCCAAGCAGCTGATCTCCAAGCTTCGGGAGCACCCGGAGTATAAGGACGCATTTATTACGCCGAACGAGGCGATCGTTATGGCAGACAGCCGATGCCTGCTTGTGGTCGTAGATACCAACCGGCCCGAACAGGTGGAAGACCAGAATCTGCTGATGGCCTGCAACCGTGTGGCCGTGATCGACCATCACCGCCGGGCGGCCACGTATATTGAAAATCCTGTGCTCACGCTCAACGAGCCTTCGGCGTCGTCTGTCTGTGAGCTGATGGCTGAGTTTTTGCAGGAGGTCGTGGAGCAGAGCGATATTCTCCATTGTGAGGCGGACGCCATGCTGTCCGGCATTGTTCTTGATACGAAGAATTTCAATATCCGCACGGGAGAACGCACCTTTGATGCCGCGGCGTTCCTGCGCCGGGCCGGTGCGGACACGGTTGCGGTAAAGAAGCTGCTTCAGAGCGACTTTGAGCAGACGGTAGAGCGCTATACTATCTTGCAGAATGCCCGGATCTACAGGGAAAGCATTGCGATCGCAGCTATGGGTACGTCTCAGGACCGTGTAGTCGCTGCACAGGCAGCGGATGAAATGCTGAATATTTCCGGGGTGGAAGCGTCTATTGTATTGTTTCCCACGCCGGATGGCGGTGTGACTATCTCGGCACGGAGCATTGGCAATATCAATGTGCAGGTACTCCTGGAGCAGCTGGGCGGCGGCGGAAACAATGCATCAGCCGGCGCGCAGCTCAAGGATATCGGCATCAGAGAGGCAGTCAATCAACTGTTTGCCGCAATAGATAAATATCTGGATGACTGATAAATTGAAGGTTTTTTCGGTGCAGTGTGCTGTATAGCGCCGGAAAAACAGAAAGGAATAAAACAATGAAGGTAATTTTTCTGGTAGATGTTAAGGGTAAGGGCAAAAAGGGCGAAATGAAGGACGTGTCCGACGGATATGCACGCAACTTTCTGCTGCCCAAAAAGATGGCCGTAGAGGCCACTGCCGACCATGTGAATACCATGCGTATGCAGGAGAAG
>CAKTGW010000259.1 GCA_934561725.1 uncultured Oscillospiraceae bacterium | reverse complement strand
GTAGTGAACAAGCACTGGCGTTTGCTGGCCTGGGCGGATCACAGGGATAACCAGATCCCCTTGGAAAAAGCGCTGAATCTCACTAAAAACGAGCATGTATTCCCAAGAGTGTTCTTTGAAAGTATACCCAAGGATATTGAGGACTATAAAAAAGCGATTAAACGGACCATCGATACGCCTTTCGGGCCTCTGATCTGCTCTGTGCTGCCCATACGGGCCAATACGGATGTGTATGGCTATCTTGTGGTCTGCGAGACGGTGCGGAAGCTGCGCAGCGTAGAGTACATGGGGCTGGAGCAGGCAGCGATCATTATTGCGCTGGAGCGCATTAAAACGCAGCGCATCGACGAGAGCCGCAGGATCATGCGCCAGGATTTCTTTACGGATCTGCTGGAGGGACGCATCGAATCCAGAGCCTCGGCCTACAGCCTGGCTGAAATGAATGGGCTTTCGGTCAGGCGTCCGTATATGTGTGCGGTCATGCGTGTAGACCGCTTTGGAGATCAGGACCGGCAAAAATCGCGTTCCGACCTGATGGGGCTGAACCGCCTGCAGCGGCAGCTGACAAGATTGTGCTCCGATTATTTTCAGGCCAATCAGAAGAATGCCTGTGTCTTTGCCCGCAGCAACTATATTATTTCGCTGATTCAGCTGGATGAGCAGGACGAGCTGTCCAATCTTGAGCCGCGCTATCAGGAGTTGATCCGGGGCCTGTATACAGAAGCGGCGGAAGCCAGGGAACACCCGGATATTGTGATTGGCGTAGGCTGCGGATGCAGGGGTATATTGGAGCTGAAAAAGAGCTTTGTGGAGGCGCAGGAGGCGCTGCGTATTTCGGGGCTGATGGCCAGCCCGGCAAAGGTCAACTGGTTTGAAAAGCTGATGGTTTACAATATTCTCGGATCGGGTATCCCTCAGACTGTACTCAGGGAGTTTTTTGAGTCATCGGTGGGGCAGCTGGCTGCATATGACAGGGAAAACAATGCCAATCTTCTGGAAACACTGGAGGTCTATCTGCTGGAAAACCGGAATATCAGCGCAGCGGCTCAGAAGCTGTATATCCACCGCAACACAATGAATTATCGTATCAACAAGATCAAGCAGCTGCTGAATACGGATTTTGATGATTCCGAAAAGCTTCTGAAGCTGCAGATCGGCATACGCGTTATGCGCCTGTTGGACGGCATGGGGAAAAGTCCGGCTCGACACAGATTGAAATGATATGGATTTGTGCATAGGATACACTAACCGCAAAAGGTTTTTATGAATTACTACAATTTATTGCAGACTAAAAGAAAAGAATAACATAACTGAATATAAGCGTTTCGCACATGACTATGGGTGAGACGCTTAAAATTTACTGCTTTTTGACGGAAAAAGCTGGTAGTTCAAATAGGAAAAACAGATTTGCGCAGAAGAATAAGATTCAAAATCAGACTGAAATATTTACTGTTTGCAGAACTAAGTTGTCTTAAAAATGACATTTTTGTGCGCGGTGCACAATGTACTCTGCTTGTTTTTATGGGCGGAAACCATGACGAACCGTTATTGCATGATTATAATCTGATTATGGCAACTGGCAGTAATGAACAAGAAAATCAAAGCGGGAGGTCTGATATATTGAAACTTTTGCTCAAAGGCGGCCATCTGATCGATCCGGCCAATCATCTCAACGGGCAGTATGATCTGCTCATCGAAGATGGCAAGATCGCAGCGGTGGCGCCGGATATTCAGGTTGCAGACGCTGTTGTGGAGGACGTTACGGGAAAAATCGTTGCTCCGGGCTTCGTAGAGATGCACGCCCACATGCGTGACTTTAACGAGTGCGACAGAGACACCTTCTATACGGCTTCATGCAGTGCGATTTGCGGCGGATTCACTACAGTGTGTATCATGCCCAACAGCAATCCGGTCGTAGATAATGTAGAGATGATCGAGCGCGTCAAGCAGAGAGCCAAGGAGAGCGCAGTAACGCGCATCTATCCCTTCGCTGCTGTCACCGTCGGCCGTAAGGGCGAGCAGATCGTAGATATGAAGGCTCTGGCAGATGCCGGCGCCGTGGCCTTCTCTGATGACGGAAACTCCTTTAAAGAGGCAACCATGATGCGGGACATCCTGGAGCAGACCAAGCTTGTGGACCGCGTAGTGGATCTGCACTGCGAGGATAAGGCATATACCGGCAAGGGCGTAGTCAATGCCGGAAAGCTGGCCGAAGAACTGGGACTGCCCGGCATCTCGTCTGTAGCTGAGGATATTGAGATCGCCCGCGACCTGATCATTCAGGAAGAAATCGGCGGCCATATGCATATCGCTCATCTGGGCTCTGAGCGCTCTATTGAGCTGGTGCGGTTTTTCCGCAACCGCGGTGTGAAGTTCACCTGCGAACTGATCCCTCATCAGTTCAGCCGCACGGAAGAGATCGTTAAAACACAGGGCGTTCGCGCCAAGGTCAAGCCCCCCTTCAGAAGTCAGAAGGATGTGGACGGCATCCGGGTCGGCCTGCGGGATCATCTGGTGGATGTCATCGCATCTGACCATTGCCCCTATACCGCAGAGGAACTGTCCGGCGGACTGACCGGCACAAATCTGTTTGGCATTTCCGGATTTGAGACCACATTGCCCTTGGCACTGGAACAGGTGCGCAACGGCACGACGGATCTGGAATACATCATCCGCTGC
>CAKTGW010000258.1 GCA_934561725.1 uncultured Oscillospiraceae bacterium | reverse complement strand
ATGCGGCAGTGAGCGTGACCCTGTTTTCCTTTGACAAGGGCGAGAAGATCAGCACGCACGAATCCGGCGGAGATGCATTTGTGACCTGCCTGGATGGTGTGGGACGGATCACGATCGACGGCCGGGAATATGAACTCCATGAGGGAGAATCCATTGTAATGCCGGCCAAGCACCCCCATGCAGTATTTGGTCAGGAGAGATTTAAAATGCTGCTGGTGGTCATTTTCTGAGATGGCCGTACTTGCCCGACGTCCTTGACAAATCCGGCGGTATTATTTATAATACATGTACCCCTAGTGGTAAGGAGGCTGAACATGAGGCAGTGTATGGATTCGGAAAATCTGCACCGGCGGCTGAAAAAGATCATAGGTCAGGTTCAGGCAATCGACCGGATGATCGATGAGGATGTGCCCTGCGAGGATGTGCTTTCGCAGATCAATGCAGCCAAGTCGGCATTGAATGGCTGCGGAAAGGTCGTTCTGGAGGGACATATTCGCCATTGTGTGCGGGACGGTATTGAGCATGGCGATGCGGATAAAACGCTGGAGAGCTTCACCAAGGCTGTGGAGCGCTTTGCCAATATGCAATAATGTTAATCGATAGAAAACGGCATGGCTGCGGCTATGCCGTTTTTTGTATCTGTGCTTGACAATGTCAAGTGCAGTACTTTATAATTACGGTGTAATTGATTACATCGTAATTATAAAGGCGGGATAAAATTTGGCATTGAGAAATCATTCTCTGGACAGCAGGATCATCTCAGCTGCGCAGGCAGAGTTTTTGGAAAAGGGCTACTCAGGAGCGTCGCTTCGAAAGATCGCAGAGAATGCAGGCGTTACGGTCGGTGCGATCCAGACGCGCTACAGGTCAAAGGATGAGCTGTTCATAAGTCTGCTGAAGCCGTTTATGGATGAGATCGAGGAGGCATTTCAAAGGATCAGAGTCGATTATTACTCCGGTGTGGGGGCGGCTTTTCCTGGGGCACTCAAGACTTCCATGCAGCGGGAGTCAGAGGTGATCCTGCATCTGATTTTCAGCCACTATGAGCAGGCTGTGCTGCTTTTTTACCGGAGCGCAGGCAGCAGTCTGGAGCACTGCTTTGACCGGATCGTGAAGAGCAAGATCGATGAGAGTGTGGCCTTCTTTCGCAGCGTGGGTTTCCCCGGCGTAGATGAGAAGCTGCTGGGGCTTTTGATCTCCGCGCAGTTCGACGGCTATCGCCGGATCATCATGGAGTGCCCTGACCGCCGGAGTGCGGAAGCTTATATGAGTGCTTTGATGACCTATCATTTTGGCGGCTGGATGGCTCTTTTTGATTCCATTGCTCAAGCGGGGGAGGCAATATGTGATGAAGTATAACGGATTCTTTTTCTGGATCTGCCAGAGCTCTATAAAGCAGGTGCTGTGGGAGGTATATGGCAAGGCATATGCCTCGGAGCTTCTGCGGAAGAGCAGGGCCGTTTACCGGCAGCTGATAGAGAATGCCGATGATATCGGGGACGATAACCCTATGGCATATAACGAGCTGTTTGCACTGGTATTTGTTGCGCCATATATTGCCAGCGAAAAAAAGATCTCGCCGGAGACAGTGCAGGAGATGATGCGCCGTGCGCTTTATCACGTCAGATGGTATTTTAACCGGACGGACCTGAACACGGAGAAGGGAAAGGCGGAGAACAAGAAGAGCGTAGTCAAATACGCAGAGTGGTATACACCGGAGAAAGAAAAGCTGTATCCGACCTCCTTCAAGGTAGATTTTGTTGGACAGCCCTATGAGGGGGCCTGCTACTATCGGATCACCCGTTGCCCGATTTGCGCCTATACTGAGAAGCTGGGCGTCAGGGAACTGATGCCGCTGTTTTGCGAGCTGGATCATGTAATGGTCGCGCTCCAGCATGGCGTTTTGCATCGCCGGCAGACGCTTGCCGGGGGTGGGGAATACTGCGATTACTACATCACAGGAGACAAAGAGAAGCTTTAAAATTCCATACTGCCCTTGTCAAGCGATGGTAGAATGCCCCGGACGTATAAATGTCCGGGGCATTTTGCATGGAGAATTCATTTTACAGCTTTACAACATATACCCCTATATGTATAATAAACACATACCTGATAGGGTATAGAAGGGAGCTTGTAGATGAAAACTGCAATGGAAAGGCTGGAGCAACTCCTGGAGACAGGCGGAACAAAAAAGGATATTCTGTTTCTGGTACTGTCCGGAATTGCCCTGCTGATCAGTATTTTTGATTTGGTTCAGCTGCCCTTTGATCCGGCATGGGCGGCAATCATTTTGTGCGGCGTTCCGATCATTCTGGAAGCAATCATCGGTCTGGTGACGGCGTTTGATATCAAGGCAGACGTTCTTGTCTCTCTGGCGCTGATCGCCTCGGTATGTATTGGAGAGGACTTTGCGGCCGGAGAGGTTGCATTTATCATGCAGCTGGGCGGGCTTCTGGAAGAGCTGACAGTCGCAAAGGCCCGGGCTGGCATTGAAAAGCTGGTTCATCTGACGCCGCAGACAGCCCGGATCATCTCAGGGAGTGCAGAGCGTGTGGTCCCGGCCGAGGAGGTACAGATCGGAGACCGGCTCTGGGTGCTGCCCGGAGAGACGATACCGGTTGACGGTGTGATCCTGTCAGGCCAGACCTCTGTAAATCAGGCGGTCATGACAGGAGAATCC
>CAKTGW010000257.1 GCA_934561725.1 uncultured Oscillospiraceae bacterium | reverse complement strand
GAAGAGAGCGCCAATCATACGGCCGGCACGGGTATGATCTTGGCAGCGGCCAGCTGGGCGGTTTTTGCCGCTGCGGCTCTGCTGATCATGGAGCCCTATGTGCGCACTTCGGCTACGGACGCACAGGCGATAGAGTATGCAGTGATCTATGGCAATATTGTATGCGCAGGAAGCCTGGGCATCTTTCTGGAGAGCACCTGGTCAAAGGTGCATCAGGCCGGGGGAAATATGTTTCTGCCCATGCTGGCTCAGATCTCGGGTGCTGCAGTAAATATTATTCTGGATCCGATCCTGATTTTTGGAGTGGGACCGGTTCCGGCGCTTGGTATTACCGGTGCGGCAGTGGCCACTGTGATCGGTCAGTTTACGGCAGCGGCGATCGTAGCGCCGCACGGCTTCCGCAGGCCGCCTGCACTCCGAAAAATGGGGTATCATGTACGTATGATCTACAGGCTGGGCTTTCCGTCAATTTTTATGCAGCTGCTGTTTACTGTGTATATTGTGGCGCTGAATGTCATCCTGGCCGGATTTTCTGATGCGGCGGTAACGGTTCTGGGCCTCTATTATAAGCTCCAGTCCTTTTTCTTTATCCCGCTGCAGGGACTGCAGACCTGCATTGTCCCGCTTTTGAGCTATAATTACGCCTGCGAGAGCTACAGGCGCTGTGAGCGGATCACAGCGGATTCCTTCGGGATCGCTGCAGCCTTTATGATCGTCGGCGTACTGTGCTTTGAGCTGATCCCGCGGCAGATGATCGGCCTTTTCTCATCCGATGCCCTGGTGTTGGAAATAGGAGAGCATGCGTTCCATATTGTGGGATTGAGTTTCCTTCCGGCTGTGGTCTCCCTGATGATGCCGGTGTTTTTTCAGGCGATCGGCGCCGGTGCTCCCAGCATCCTGCTGTCGCTGACCCGGCAGATCTTCTGCCTGATCCCAATTTTCTGGCTGCTGTCCCGTATTGGGCTGGATTACACCTGGTTTGCCTTTCCCATTTCGGAGATGATCACCGGAACATTGGGCTTATGGCTGTATTTCAGGACGGTCCGCAGATGGCATAGCTGAAAAAACCGCCGATTTGCAGGACAAGCCGAAAAATTATGTTTATTTTTTTGCATGTTCATGGTATGATATGGAGAGATTCGATCCAAGAATAATACCAGGAGGTAACAATCATGGCTGAAAACTATATTGCCCGTGCCGATGAGCGCGGCAGCATCAATATTTCCGAAGACGTCATTGCCGTTATGGTCGGCGCCGCTATTTCCGAGGTGGAGGGCGTTGCAGGACTGAGCAATACCATCGGCTCTGAGCTGGCTGATTTTATCGGCCGCAAGAGCGTGACCAAGGGCGTGAAGGTTCAGTTCGTTGAGGACAAGATCGTTGTGGACGTTATTGTTATGGTGCGCTTCGGCGTGAAGATCAATGAGGTCGGCGTGAAGATCCAGGAGGCTGTGGCCTCTGCCGTGGAGAGCATGACCGGGCTGGACAGCATTGTAAATGTGCATATCAGCGGCATTTCCTACGAGAAATAAAAGAGATTTTGGAGGATACACAAGATGACGAGAGCGGCTGCCCGTGAGATCGCCGTTCAGCTCTGCTTTGCTCAGTCGGGAGAGGCCGACAATGTGGATGCGGCGCTGGACAACTTTTTCGACAGGGAATACTATGAAACGCTGAACAGCGAGACCGAGGGCTTTGCAGAATATCCCAACGGCAAGCAGCGGGCGTATATCCGCGACATTGTTGCGGGCGTTGCTGCACACCAGGAGGAGATCGACGGCTGCATTGAGCGCTTTTCCAGGGGCTGGAAGCTTTCGCGTATTTCCAGAACGGCTCTGGCGGTTCTGCGTGTGGCTGTTTATGAGATCCTGTATGTCAGCGATGTACCCTGCGGTGTCGCGATCAGTGAGGCCGTGGAGCTGGCCAAGGGCTATGATGTGCCGGAAACGGTCGCATTTATCAACGGCGTTCTGGGCGGCTTTGCCCGTTCTCTGGAAGAGACGCAGACAGACGCTGCAGCAGAAAATGCCGCTCAGGAAACTGAAGAGCCTGCAGCAGAAGCGGCTGCGGTCACAGAAGAATAGACTTTTGTTTTACCCCGTCCGGTTTCCGAGCGGGGTAATTTTGAGGAAACTATGAACGAAAATCTGCTTACCGTAACTCAGCTCAATGCCCGGATCAAAACACTGATCGACGCAGATCCTGTCCTTATGCAGGTGGCAGTGACCGGAGAGCTTTCCAATTATAAAATTTATCCCTCTGGACATCATTATTTTACGCTGAAGGATGCAGAGAGCAGCATACGCTGCGTCATGTTCCGCTCCAGTGCACAGAAGCTGCGCTTTAAGCCGGAGAACGGCATGGGCGTTACGGCGGCGGGACGGGTGAGCGTTTTTCCCCGGGACGGCGCATATCAGCTGTACTGCACCGGACTTATGCCGCTGGGTATGGGCGACCTGCATGTAGCTTTTGAACAGCTGAAGGCCAAGCTGAGCGCGGAGGGACTGTTTGACCCGCAGTATAAAAAGCCGCTGCCCCGTTTCCCGCGGCGCATTGCGGTAATCACTTCCGGCGCCGGTGCCGCAGTCCGGGATATCATCCGGGTGCTGGGCGCCAGATGGCCTATGGCGCAGGTAGCCGTGCTGCCGGTGCGCGTTCAGGGAACGGAGGCTCCGGCAGAGATCGTGGGAGCGA
>CAKTGW010000256.1 GCA_934561725.1 uncultured Oscillospiraceae bacterium | reverse complement strand
TCCAGCCCCAGACGGGCAGCGGCCAGCGCGGCTTCGATCCCCGCGTGACCTGCACCGATCACGGCAATATCACATGTTCCTGCGTTAAACTGCATAGCTTTCTCTCCCAAAAAATTGCTGATATTGATTTTACGCTATTTTCCGCCTGTTTGCAACTGCTTTGCAGATGGGATATGTGGGGCTGATATGGGGATTTCCCGCACGGGAAAACAGAAATTGGGGATTTATTCCCGGCGTGGAATATTATATAATATAATGTCCACAGGCCCTGCGGCCGCAGAACTTGCATGAATTTGAGGTACAGATATGGACGAACAGTTTATCCGCACACGAATGCTCCTGGGAGATAAGGGAATGGAAAGGCTCCGTACTGCCCATGTGGCTGTTTTCGGACTGGGCGGCGTGGGTGGCCAGGCGGCGGAGACGCTGGCACGCAGCGGCGTTGGGCAGCTGACGCTGGTGGACAAGGACGTGGTGTCGCTTTCCAACCTGAACCGTCAGGTTTTTGCCCTGCGCAGTACGGTGGGTATGCCCAAAACAGAGGCTGCGGCGTTGCGGCTGCGGGATATCGTTCCGGAGATGAAGCTGAACCTCCGGCAGATGTTTTATACTACGGAGACGGCGGATGCTTTTGATCTGTCGTCCTTTGATTATATCGTTGATGCGGTGGATACGGTCACGGCCAAGCTGCTTCTGGCGGAAAGAGCTCAGGCGGCGGGGGTGCCCATAATCAGCTGTATGGGAACCGGAAATAAGCTGGAGCCCACGCAGCTGGAGGTGGCCGATATAGCCAAAACCAGCCAGTGCCCTCTGGCACGGGTCATGCGCCGGGAGCTTGCCCGGCGGGGGATCCGCCATCTGAAGGTGGTCTATTCCCGGGAGGTTCCTCTTGTGCCGGGCGATTGCGGTGAGACGCCGGACGAAGGCCGCCGTTCCATTCCCGGCAGTGTAGCTTTTGTACCCGGTGCGGCGGGAATGATTCTGGCCGGGGAGGTTATCTGTGACCTTATTCACTGAGGGTAAAGTTACAGTTTCCTTTCAATTGCACTGCCGGACTTGTCCGGCGGCGTCCGGTGTGATATGGTAGCACTGATCTGTTAAGAAAAGGAGACGCATATGCAGAAATTTATTCCCTTTGAAAAACTGTCCAAAAAGAAGCAGAGAGAGCTGAATGCCCGGCAGCGCGGCGATTGGGGCGGATTGAATCCGGTGACACGCAGGCCGGCAGAGCCCAGGGCTTATAACAGAAGAAAGGCACGCAAATGGAGGGATGATCCCGATTTGCGTGCCTTTTATTATGCGGTAAACGTTATTTTTTCGCTTTGTTCAGCTGAGGCTGGTGCTCTTTGATGTAATGGGTCCACTTGATATAGCCATAGGTAGTGTTGGTCAGATAGCCAAGCTTGAGGACCAGCAGGACCCACTGGCCGGAGAGAATGTTGATCACGGCTTCTCCGATGGAGGCAATATACCAAGCGATCCACTGCTCGCGGTAGCGCAGCAGAATGAATACGCCGTTGGCCACGCCCACGGCACTGACGCAGGCATCAATATAGCAGATGGCCACTTCCAGAGTGCGGCTCTTGATAAAGTCGCCGCCCAGATCCAGCGTGGTGAGGAAATAGCCCACGACCACGGTCCAGACGACAATGCCGGTGATGACCATGACTTCCTGTGCACCGGTAAGAGTGCGCACTTCGGTGAGCTCATCGTCTACCCGGTCAGGATGGCGGTTCCAGCTGATAAAGCTGATGATGTCGATGGGCAGCCAGAAGAACAGCGTGGTTGCCATGGTGGCAAAGCGGTAGGCCAGAACCACGCAGATGGCAATTTCTGTGAGCTCCACGAATATGGAGACAATAAAGTTCCATTTGCTCTGCTTGGAGATCAGCAGCTCGCAGGTGATGTTCAGCAGCGTGTCCAGCAGGTACAGCGCCATGATGATGCTGCCCTTTACGCCGTTGGCATCCTCCTCGGGGAAGAGCACGGCGCAGATAAAGGCCAGAATGGTGATGCTGAAGAACCAGCACTTTTCATAGGTTGTAAAGTAATTCCAAAGCTGTTTTGCTTTATTCATTGTATCCCTCTTTTATATGATTTTTAGCTTGTTTGTAGAAAATCATATCCGCGGACTGGCGCGGGGGAGCGTATTCAGGATACGTATGTAAAAAGGGGTAGAGTTTTGAGTCATCTTTCTTTAACCGATCTTATAGTTTTCAGGGATTGCACTGTGAGCAGGGTGTATAGCCCTGCGCGATGAGCAGTTCGCGGCTGCCGGTATAGTCCTGCCGGTTCTTCACGCTCATATTCTGGGCGCCGGAGCAGTCCGGCGTGTGAAATTTTTTGGAATTTGTGTTGAGCACATAGTCGTGGCTTTCGCCTTCTGCAAACGCGCTCTCGTCCAGCGTGCTCTCACCGGTTGCGTAATCAATGGATACGCCGGGCTGTACATTATAGCAGTATACATTGAAGCAGACACTCTCGCCGCCGTCCTCTATGGACCAAGCTTCCATCTGCACGCCCCGGGCGACAAGTTCGCTGTCGCTGAAAATGGGCGTAACGCGATAGAACACGTGGCAGTTAGTCTCCTTGATATAGTCGGCTACAAGGTTTTCAAATGGAAGCATGCCCTCTACATTTAGGTAACGGGTGCCGGTGATCAGATTCTTTTTATTAGCATTTTCTGCCGTCAGCTGATA
>CAKTGW010000255.1 GCA_934561725.1 uncultured Oscillospiraceae bacterium | reverse complement strand
TCAGCGTAGTCAATACCGAGCTGTCGTCCATATACAGGGTAATGCCATCCGCATCGGCAGCAATCGTGCCCGGCCCGACCTGTTCGGAATAGAGATTTATGGCAATCCACTCATAGTCCTCATTGATGACCATATAAAACGGCTCGGTATCGTATTTCCAGCAGCCGGTATATTCCGCCAGCGCAGCCGGATCCAAAGCAGCGCTCAAATCATCATAGTCCGAGGGATCATAATCGCTGACAATATCCAGCGGTGTATCGCTGTCGGGCGGCAGAAACACCAGATAGTCGCCGTCGTGCAGCGTAAACGCCAGCTCATCGAAGGATGAATCATACAGCAGCTCGCTATCGCCGTCATAGACGAGAATATTGAAGCCGTCTGCAATATCCTCAGCCTTAAAGCTTCCCAGCTCCGCCGGGGTACTGTCCATATCATACAGCATCCCCTCAGCATAGTTTATTCCCCATTCGTCCGTGGTCGCAGGGGTAATGTGTATCTCCGAAATATCATATCCGCTCCGGTTGACTAATGTGACGGATATGCTCTGCTCTTCCTCTTTTCCGCAGCCTGCCAGCAGTATCAGACTCAGAATCGCCAGCATAAGTGCGGGCAGCAGCTTGTGTATACGTTTCATCTTTACAGTCCTCCTCAATTTTGTTTTGGATCAGCGCTCTCGTTCGGCCATAGACAGCAGCTCATCATGACTGAGCTCCACACTGCCAAAGCGGACAAAGATGCCGTTGGTCACTGCGCTGCCCCACACTCCGGGGTCTGCAATCGGCCTGAATCGGAATTTATCCAGGTAGGGCTTCATATCCAGCAGCAACCGGCTGCCGGATACAAAATCGACCTGCAAAATATAGTCCTCCAACGGCTTCACGGCCGATATATATCTCCGGTACAAACGAGTTCCCCCTTTCCACATATAAAAAAATCCACTGTACGGATATTGTACAGTGGATCGATAGAAAGAAATATTAACCATTGGTTAGGAATTGAGCAGTTCGATCAGACGCCTGCGCTTTGTTCGCGTGTCGCCCTGGATCAGCAGCTTGGAATAGATCTGGTTGACATACTGCTTGACGCTGCCCTCGGAAAGGAACATTCGCTCTGCGATCTCGCGGTTTGACAGCCGCTGGGCGATAAGCTGCGCGATCTCGCGTTCCCGGGCAGAGAGCTCTGCAAAAGCCTCCGGACAGGCTCCGGCGCTTTGCATCTTCTCCCGCCGCCGTTCAAGCAGCGTGCCCAGGCGGCAGATCTCCGAAAGCAGAGGCGAGCTAAGCTCCGGCAAAACAGACTTCAGATACCGATAATTCTCCGCAAAGGGCAGACATATCCCGTCGGGCTCTGCCTCACGCAGCGCCTGTTCCAGAAAAGCGGCAGCCTGATCACGCTTGCCCATCATTTCATAGGCGGCCGCGGTCTGAATACGGATATGGAGTGCAACCAGTGCATAATGCAGTCCGGCGCAAAGCGCAAGCAGGCCGTCACTGCGGCCGATCACCTTGGCATAAGCGCCCTGAGCCAGATAGACCTGATTCTCGATCATTTCCATCATTGGCCGCCCCGGCGCAAGAAAATTGATCGATTCCAGATGGTGCGCACCAAAAACCTCCGGGATTTTTTCCATACAGCCCAGCAGGGCATAATAATAAGCGCAGGCGCTGTTGAATATGTTGATCCACGCCGCATTATGAAAGCGCAGAAGTGACGCACGGCGCTGTTCCGGCGTATACCGGGTATTCATGTCCGCAAACAGAGATATGCGCTGCGCAAGGAAATCGCAGCAAAGCGCAATGTTCTCCTGTCCGTTTCCCGCAATGCCGGCATAGGCGCGCTCCAGTGCGATCTGCGCATCGGCCAGATTGCCCTGCATGGCTGCGGCTTCGGCATCCATGACCATCTCGGCGCCCTGTCCGTGTCCATTTGTGATCTTATAGTAATGAGGCATACACTCATTCATCTCAGCAATCTCTCCGGCCAGACCGCCGGGCTGCCTGTGGAACATCATCAGTACCGATGGTGAGCCAAAAGTCCATCCGCCGTCATTACGTATGCTGATTGCAGGACGCGTCATCTGCATACTGGCACTGCGGTGCAGCCGGCTCATCTCACTGATGTCGTTATACTTGAGAAAGCTCATGATCAGGTCGCATTCGCCGGCCAGATTGCCGCGCTCGGCAGAGGATAACTCCGTGTGTTCGCGGATCGACGCCTCCAGCAGTGTCTTCAGCTCCAGCATTTTGGGTATCTGCCGCCAATTGAACATACTGCGCATCAGCACCAGCAGTGCAGCCGGATGATCTTTCAAAACATTCGGAGGACACTGCTCCAGTGCGGAGAGTACAGCAGCATGACTCAGAGATGACAGCAGAATTCCGGCATCGCGCTGAACGACCCGCAGTACGGCATCGAGATCACCGCTTTTGTGATAGGCTTTCATTGCGTGGAGATACTGTTCATGCGCTTCATACCACTGGCCATAGCGCCTGTAATACATGGCCTGCTTTTTTTCCGGCAGTAATGCGAAGGTCTGTTCCGCACACTCCTTCATCATATGGTGAAACCGGAAATACTTTCCGTCCGGCAAGCGGGTAACAAAGGCATTTTGCTCGGTCAGCGCGGTCAGGTATCTGTCCGCCGCGGTATCCGCCGTGATGCAGCGTGCCATCTCTATGGTAAATTCATCTGCCAGTCCCAT
>CAKTGW010000254.1 GCA_934561725.1 uncultured Oscillospiraceae bacterium | reverse complement strand
GGTTGATCTGACCCGTGATATTGTGAGTATCATCAAGGGTCGGGCAATGGAATCCGGCATAATCTGGGATTATGAAAAGGGAAAATCAGCCATACCGTATCCCTATATCTATGGCAGTCCGGTTCACCTGCGGCAGATTTTCCTGAATATTTACGGAAACTGCATCAAGTATAATCATCCCGGCGGAAAAATCACCACGATCGTGGATACTGTGGACGAACGTGAGGGATACTGCACGTATCGGTGGACGATCTCGGATACCGGTATAGGGATGAGTCAGGCCTTTTTGGAGCATATCTTTGAACCCTTTGCACAGGAAAAAAACGACGCCCGAAGTGCATATCAGGGTACCGGATTGGGCATGGCTATTGTGAAAAGCCTGCTCGACCAGATGAAGGGCAAAATTTCCATTACCAGTACAGAGGGCGTGGGCTCTACCTTTGTGATCGAGATCCCCTTTGAGATCGCTCCGCCGCCCGCGTGCAGGAAAGAGGCCGAGACACCGGAAAATGATATCTGCGGCCTGCATTTGATGCTGGCTGAGGATAATGACCTGAATGCCGAGATCGCCCAGGTGCTTTTGGAGGACAGAGGGGCGAAAATCACACTGGCGGGGAAAGGACGGCAGGCAGTTGAGCTGTTTAAGAACAGTCCTGAGGGAACCTTTGATGCGATCCTCATGGACGTAATGATGCCGGTCATGGATGGAATGACCGCGTCGCGTATGATCAGAGGAATGGAGCGGCCCGATGCCGGAACAATCCCCATTATTGCCATGACGGCAAATGCCTTTCAGGAGGATGCTGAAAGATGCATAGCTGCGGGAATGGATGCGCATCTCTCAAAACCGCTTGAAATCAGAAAGGTCGTTTCTGTGATCGCGCGCTGCTGCCGCAAAAAATAAACGCTTTTTGACTGTATTCATTGTGAGTTGTCCAACAAATTGAAATCAGGCGAAGCATAAAAAAAGAGCTGACCGATGGTTCGGTCAGCTCTTTTTAGCTATTGGGGTTATGAATTATTGAGCCTGCTCCAGGTCCATGACGGCATTGATCAGCATTTGCTGTGTGACCGTGTAGGGCCATACCCGCACATCAATGCCGGCCAGCGCCTTCTCGGTAACGGCGGGCAGATCCGCAGGTGCGGCATGAATGTCGGCCAGACAGGTGGGCAGACCTATGGATTTGCTGAAGGCCATCAGACGGTCCCGCTCTTCATACTGCTTGTCTGCTGTGAGCATGACCAGAATGCCATAGGAAACGACTTCGCCGTGCAGATGATGATTTGCTTCCGTGGAAGGCAGGATCGTAAAGCCGTTATACATGGCGTGAGCCATACCGGTGGTGTAATCGACCTGCACGAAGTTGGATACAAAGCCGGTGGAGATGATAATGGCTTCAATGATCTCTGTCAGCTCCGGAGTGATGCGGTGTGCCTCACAGTCCTCCATAGCCTGCTTGCCCCAGCGGACAATGGGCTCGGCGCACATGGTGCTCAGAGCAATGCCCATGGCATCGGCATGGCCGGGAACATCATTGCGGGAGGAAATCGTGCATTCGTAATGCTTGGCCATGGTGTCTCCCATGCCGGCCCACAGATAACGGACAGGCGCATTGGCGATGATCTCTGTATCAATAAAGATGTGGTTGGGCGGGATCTTGGAGAAGGAGTATTCCCGCAGGCTGCCGTCCGGATGGTAAACAATACCCAGGCTGGTGCAGGAGGCGCAGGTGGAAGCAATGGTGGGGAAGGTAAAGAAGGGACGGTTGGTCTCGTGAGCGAGAACCTTGCAGGTGTCGATCGCTTTGCCGCCGCCTACGGCAAAAATCATATCGGCGCCCGCGACCTGGGGGCGGAGCATATCCATATTTTCTCTGGAGGCTTCACCGCCATACCAGAATGTGCCGATGATCTCAATATCAGAGCCTTCAATGGCCTTGCGGATCTTGGCTTCAGCGGCTTCCAAAGCGTGCTTTCCGCCGATGATCGCGGCTTTTTTGCCGTAAGTGGGGCAAACGTTAACAATATCATCGTAAGCGTCAGGGCCTACGGTATATCCGGGAAAAAGAGCTTTCTGCATGATAAACACCTCGTTATATTCGGTAAGGACGGATTCAGTTTGCGGCAACGGCACTGGAGCAAACCTCAGAGCAGTCAACAGGCTCTTCGTCGGCATCGTTGGCATTGGCAAATGCGTGCTCGCTGCAATACTTGCGGTTTTTGTAAACGCCTACGGTGAGGAAGGGGACGACCACGACGGCGATACCGAGATAGCCGCAGTAGCCATAGCCGTACTTGATGATGTTGGTCAGGCCGGCCATGGAAATGGTCATGGAGAGGATGATAATGAAGGCAGAAACAATAGCGCTGCGGGCGGGAGCGGACTTGATGCCTTTGAAAATGGAGAGCTTTTCAAAGCGGGCTACAAAGCCGAAGATGGTTGTTACACCGGTGGAGATGAGGCAGAGGAGCAGGCAGGTGCCGTATACAGCGACCATAGCGGGCATGCCGATCACCTTGCAGACGGTGAGCGTGGGGATAGTAGAGCCGCCCTCAATAGAGGAGTAAACGCTCTGCCAGTTCATGAGCATGAACACGGAGAGAACGAGAGCCACTGCATTCATTGCAAAGGAGATCCACATAGCCTTGGCGCAGCCTTCCTTGTTCTTCATGGTTGTGCCGCAGGCGATCATAGTGGGGAGAGT
>CAKTGW010000253.1 GCA_934561725.1 uncultured Oscillospiraceae bacterium | reverse complement strand
CCCAAAGGCCTGGTGAAGATCCTGAAGGACGCTGCGGCCAGTACGGCACAGGTCATGATCCTGATCTGCGCCGCATCCCTGTTCGGCTATGTGCTCACGGCGCACCGGATCCCGGATGCCATCGCTTCTTTCATTCTGAGCCTGTCCAGCAATAAGTGGGTCATTCTGCTGCTGATCAATATTCTGCTCCTGATCGTGGGAACCTTCCTGGATACCACGGCTGCGATCATCATTTTGGTACCGATCCTGTATCCCATTATTCAGACGATCGGCGTGAATCCCATCCATTTCTGCATGATCCTGTGCGTGAACCTGGCTGTGGGCATGATCACACCGCCCTTCGGCTGCTGCCTGTTTGTGGCCTGCGGCGTGGCAGATATCGGCTTGGAGGCCATCACAAAGCGCATCCTGCCATTTATCGGAGCTCTGCTCGTGGTCATCGCGCTGATCACCATTTTCGAACCCATCAGTACTCTGCTTCCAATTCTTTTGGGCGCAAAGGTCTGAGCTGATATTGCACACAGACGCCACCCGCTATCAAGCCGGGTGGCGTCTGTGTGCCTCAGAAAAAATGGTTGCCATTTATCTGCCAATCAGGTATAACTGTTATAGAAGAAAGGATGTTGTGTATGAAGAATCTGAAAAGATCCGCAGCCTTGCTGCTGGCAGCTGCGCTGGTTTTTGCTATGACGGCCTGCCGCAGCTTCAGTGAGGATATGACGACACTGGTGCGCGGCAATCTGGACGAGCTCTATTTGGGGCAGTATGATGCCGATTATATCAAGCTGGTTCGTACGACCGAGGAGGAATGCGAAAAGGATTATCTGGACGGACTGGAGCTGGAGGCCGAGTTTTTCGCATCCTATTTCCAGATCGAGAACCTGACGGATGATCTCAAGGCTGAGATCGTGGAGCTCTATAAGGAGCTGTATTCTCATTCGGAATTTACCGTGGGTGAGGCCAGCAAACTGGACGATTCCACCTATGCCGTCAAGGTCGAGATCGCGCCGATCAATATCGTGAACCTGATCGACGAAAACTGGGAAGAGGGCATGGCAGATTTCTATGAGAAGTATGCAGATCAGGATCCCAGTGAGATGACGGATGAGGAATACAATGCATTTGATGCGGACTGGGCACAGGGGATCCTTCAGCTGTTCCGTGACCAGCTGCCGGAGATCGGCCATATGGATGCTGAGTCCATAGCTGTTCAGGTCGTGAAGAATGACGACGGCGTCTGGCGTATTGCTGACAGCGATATGGGCAAGATCGACGAGCTGATCATTTATTATCCCTGATTATGATTGAGTGCTTCCGGACAGGCTTTTGCCTGTGCCGGGGGCACTTTTACGCATTCCGGCAAATTATGCCCGAAAAAGCTCTTGCATTACGGACTGAATGATGATATACTGCTAAAAGTAAGTTCAGTATGTTTTGTTTGGAGTGGGTCAGCGCCCACTCTTTTTCTTGATTTTATTGCTTTTGTCAGATTTTTACATTTATTTATGGGAGCTGAGACGAATTGAGCAAAGTAACAGAGCAGGTTTGGTCTCTGGCTGAGCCGGTGGTTTTCCGGAATGGCTGCGAGATCTGGGACGTCGAATATCTCAAGGAGGCGGGACAGTGGTTCCTGCGCCTGTATATTGATAAGCCGGAGGGCGGCGTTTCCATCAATGACTGCGAAAGCATCAGCCGAGAGCTGGATAAGCTGCTTGATGAGGCGGATCCCATTGCCGAGAGCTATATATTTGAGGTATCCTCCGCCGGAGCGGAGCGGGCGCTGAAGCGTCCGGGCGACTTTTCGCGGTTTATGGGCGCCAATGTGGAGGTAAAGCTCTATCGCCCTCTGGACGGGGCCAAGGCCTTTACCGGCAAGCTGACTGGTTATGACAACGGCGATGTTATCATAGAAACTGCGGCGGGGGAACTCCGCCTGGAAAAAAAGCAGGTGGCATCTGTTCACCTGCGCATAGATTGACAGCGGAATATTGAATGGAGGATTATAGAAAAATGAACGCGGATTTTTTTGCGGCGATCGAAGATATTGAACGGGAAAAGGGAATTCCCCGGGAATACATGTACGATAAGATCAATCAGGCTATGCTGGCTGCCTTTAAGAAGGACAATCCGGATGCGGCCGAAAATGTCTTTGTCGAGATGGATGAGGATAAAAAGAAAATCAATATGTACGTCCAGATGACCGTTGTGGACGAGGTGGAGAATCCGGCAGTGGAGATCCTTGAGGATGCTGCCAAGCGCTATAGCAAAAAGGCCCGGGTGGGCTCTGTGATCAACGTACCCGTTGAGACCAAAAAGTTTGGCCGCATTGCGGCTCAGGCTGCAAAGCAGGTCATCATTCAGGGAATCCGCGAGGCGGAGCGGGGTATTATATACGAGGAGTTTACTTCCAAGGAGCATGAGATCCTCACCGGTGTGGTCTCCAAGATCGAGCCCAGAACCGGCAGCGCCTCCATTAAGATCAGCTCTAACGCTGAGTTTACCGAGGCCATGCTGGCCGCCAATGAGCAGATCAAGACGGAGCACCTCACCGAGGGCGACCGCATCAAGGTCTATGTGGTAGAGGTGCGCAAATCCACCCGCGGTCCCCAGGTTTTGATCTCCCGTACACATCCGGGACTGGTCAAGCGCCTGTTCGAGCTGGAGGTGCCCGAGATCTTTGACGGCACTGTAGAGATCAAGAGCATTGCC
>CAKTGW010000252.1 GCA_934561725.1 uncultured Oscillospiraceae bacterium | reverse complement strand
TCAAGGGGGAACTGGTTCCCCCTTGAAATCGCACCGCGCTTGCGCGGCCTTGTCATTCCCGCAGGAATGACTGCGATCAGATCCCCTCAGTCGCTTTGCGACAGCTCCCCTTGAGTCCAATGGGAGCCTTATTTTGCCGATATCTGAGTCTGCAAGCCGGAGTGGTTAGCCGCTCAAGTTTATTTGTCCAGAGCCCGGAGAAGAATTTGTGCAGCCTCGGCACGGGTCAAAGCATCGGATCTTGCTTCGCCGGAGGTGATGATCCGGCTGGCAGAGAGATTCATAACGGCCTGAGATGCCCATTCCGGAACATCATTGCTTTGTGAGACATAGCGCACATCTGTAAGACGGAGAATGTTGTCCAGCATGACAGAGGCCTCGGGACCTGTGATGGGGCGGTCAGGGGCGAATACAGCGCCATATTCACTTTGCTCCCCTGTGATCGCGCCATTGAACAGTGCGGTAGAAACATAGGGGCGCAGCCACTGGGAGATATCCGCATCATCAGCAAAGCCGGTACGGCTGACTCCGGTGAGCAGCTCGGTATCAGACAGCTTCATGCACATGGCCAGAAATTCACCGCGGCTTACAATCTGTTCGGGGTGGAATACATATGCGCCGGCCAGACATTCGCCCACAAGGATCTCCTCTTCGGCCAGACGCAGGGCACCGTAATAGGCACCGTTTCCGTCCATATCCGTATAGGTGACGCTGCTTTTCTGCTTTTCGATGCGGATAATGACTGTGGCCTCGTGGGAATAGTTTCCGGAGGCATCGATGGCTTTGTAGCCAAAGTAATCCTTACCGCGTTTGCCCTCGTCCGGCGTATAGGTGTATTGCCCGTCTGCCTGTAAGACCAGGTCTCCCTTGATTGGCGGTGTGGTGATCTCAAAGGTGACGGCTTCTCCCTCCGGATCAACGGCGGAGAGCTGGCCGCTGACCGAGACACTGCGATAGGTCGTGATCTCCATATTTTCGGCCACAGGGGCCGCGTTATCTGCTGCGGCGGACACGGCGCAGCCCAGCAGGATCAGACTGACGAGACAAAGAGAAAGCGCGGAATGCAGCTTTTTCATGAGAACTCCTCCCTGTAAGATTTTTGATGTTAGCTTTGACCATTGCGGGAAGGAATATACATGGATTTAAGATCAGCAGGTGAACGGAGACTGTAAATATGAAAAGCCGCTCTTTTTGGAGCGGCTTTTCATATTTACAGCAGGTCGGCGTTTTCAGGGTGCTCCTCAAACCACTTTACTGCATAGGAGCAGGTGGGCTTGGCCTTGAGTCCCTGTTCCCGAAGCTGGGCTGCGGCTGCGGCCAGCAGCTTTCCGGCTACGCCCTGTCCGCGCAGAGATCCGTCTACAAAGGTGTGGTCGATCACTGCGGTTCCGTCAGTAATGGGAAAAGTTACCTCGGCAATGACCTTGCCGGATGCGTCCTGCGCATAGATGCGTTCTTTTTCATGCTGAAATTCCATAAATGATCACCTCAAGGGCAGTATAACTGTTTTTTGGTAAAAACACAAGAAAAATGCGCAGAATGCGCTTAATGCGTATCTTTAAGCTGTTGCAATCTTGTGCCAGATGTGTTTAAATGGAACATGACAACGGGGTGCCTGCATCAGCAGGCTGAGATACGGTTGCTTTGCCGGGACCCGAGACCTGATTTGGGTAATGCCAACGTAGGGAAATAGATCTTTCAACCTACGAATATGCATTTGTGCATATTCTTTTTTTATTGTATGCAGCGCACATGGGTGCGTTTGCAGCGGCGGATCGGGGACACCACCTTCCGCCGCTATAAAAAACGAATGCAGAAAAGGAGAATTATGATGAAAAAAGCATTCAGCATTGCCGCAAAGCTTTGCGGCAAAGGTGTCGGTATGGAGAACGAGCATCTCGCCATTGCCGGCACACCGACCCCACACACCTCCCATACGGGACAGCGCTTCGGCCTGAAGCGTCTGATAGCGCTGGGCCTTTCCGCTGCAATGGCACTGAGTTTTGCCGCCTGCGGCTCCGGAAAGGAAGCACCTGTTTCCCCGGCGGCGGAAGAGAACGGCAAGGAAAAGGTCGTGATCTATACACCCACAGAGGACTATCTCATCGAATACATGCAGCAGCGGCTGGAAGAGCAGTTCCCCCAGTATGACATTTCCCTGGAATACTATCATTCCGGAGACCTGGCTGCCAAGCTGAAGGCTGAGGGAGCCGATACCTCCTGCGATATCATTTTTGACTGCGAGTATGGATATCTGGAAAGCCTCAGTGACAATCTGGCGGTCATTGATTTCATTGACACGGATCAGTTCGTGGAGGATATGCGCTCTCCCGATAACAAGTATATGCCGGTAGATCGCTACAGCGGCTCTGTTATCGTCCGTCCTGACCTGCTGGAGGAAAAGGGCCTGCCCATCCCCCAGAGCTATGCCGATCTTCTGAAAAGCGAGTACCGCGGGCTGATTGAAATGCCGGATCCCACCCAGTCCTCCACCGGCTATCTCTTCCTAAAGAGCCTTGTTAATGCTTGGGGTGAAGAGGCTGCGCTGGCCTATTTTGATCAGCTGGATGAAAATATCCTGCAGTATACCGGCGGCGGCTCCGCACCGGTGAAGGATGCGGTGGCCGGTGAATGCGCCATTGCTCTGAGCCTGACTTTCAAGGCCGTGGATCTGATCAATGACGGCGCCGATCTGGATATTCTGTTCTTTGAAGAGGGCG
>CAKTGW010000251.1 GCA_934561725.1 uncultured Oscillospiraceae bacterium | reverse complement strand
TACTTAGACCGAGGCCGGTGCCGCCGGTCGCTTTGGAGTGGCTTTTATCTACCCGGTAAAAGCGCTCAAACACGCGGTTCTGGTGCTCACGGGGAATGCCGACGCCGGTATCCGCTACTGTAAACACCACACAGTTTCCCGCCTGGCGTACACTCATGGTCACACTGCCGCCGGTCTTGTTGTATTTGATGGCATTGTCGCACAGGTTATAGACCATCTCGTCCAGCAGCCCGGGATTACCCAGGATACGTCCGCCGCTTCCGGACAGGGACAAGCTGACCTGATGCTCCTCTGCCTTGGGGCCAAGCCGTTCTGCCACCTTGCGCACGACATCCATAAGCTCCAGCTCTTCCTTAGGCAGCGTGCTGCCGCCCTCATCCAGTCTGGACAGGCGCATAATGTCATCCGTCAGAGAGATCAGCCGCTGCGCCTCTGCATAGATCTTTGAGGCAAACCACCCCATATCCTCAGGTCGGGCCATCCCTTCCTTCAGCAGCTCCGCATAGCCGGAAATAGATGTCAGCGGCGTTTTCAGCTCATGGGATACATTTGCAGAAAACTCCCGGCGCATCCGCTCGGCAGCCTGCCGTTCGGTAATGTCACGCAGGAAAACCACTGCGCCCCGGATGATTTTTTCCACCACCACGGGATTTACGCTCAGCTCTACTGTATGCTCTGAGATCTCCAGAATATCGCGGGCGCTTTTTCCGCCCATCGCCTCATGCACAGCCGCCTGAAGCGGCAGCGCATTGTTCGCCGCAAAAATATGCTTTCCCAGAAACTCGGTGCCGTCTACACCCAGCAGTGTGCCGGCGCTGTTGTTCATCATCATGATGATCCCCCGGCGGTCCAGCAATATCAGGCCCTCGCTCATATTGGCCACCACAAGGCTCAGATTGCGCTCCTTCTCCTCCAGCTCATTGGACGAGCTCTGCAGCAGACTGCTTTGGGCATCCAGACGGCGTTTTAAATGGGAGAGTTCGACATAATCGTCTTCACTTCGCTCCAGCGGACGGACTATACTGTTTGCAAGAAGCAAGCTCAGCGCTACTGAGGCCGTGATGGCAAGCGCCAGGATCACTGCTGCATAGAATATATATTTGGGTTCCATCAGTGCGTACGCGCCATAGCGGTCTATCCAGTAGCGTTCCAGCAGGAGCAGGGCCACCACAACGACTGCGGACACTGCCGCTGAAAGCGCACACATGGATTTAATGATCTTCTGCCGCACGCTCTCACCCGATCCTGTAGCCGACGCCCCGAACCGTCTCGATCAGTGCGCCGGAATTACCCAGCTTCTGCCGCAATGTACGGACATGCACATCTACTGTGCGCGTCTCCACATCGCAGCCGATCCCCCAGACGATATCCAGAAGCTTATTGCGGCTGAGCGCCCGCCCCCGATTTTCCATCAGGCACAGCAGCAGCTCAAATTCCTTGAAGGTCAGGTTCACCTCGCGGCCTTCTGCCATAACGATCCGCCTGTCTGCATAGACAACAATATCTCCCACCGACAGCGGCGCTTCATTTCGCTCATCAGGCATACGGCGCAGCACGGCCCGGATCCGGGCCAGCAGCTCCATCATGCCAAAGGGCTTTGTAATATAGTCATCCGCCCCCTTGTCCAGAGCGACGACCTTGTCAAACTCGCTGCCCAGCGCCGTGACCATGATGATGGGGATCTTCTCCGCCGCAGGATTTGCCCGGAGCTTATCCAGCACACTCAGTCCGTCCTCCCCCGGCAGCATCACATCCAAAAGGATCAGTTCAGTATGTGCCGGCCGGAATGCGGCAAAAAAGCTGGCGGCATCCGGATATCCCTCTGCCTCATAAGAGGAATTTTTAAGGGCATAGAGAACAAGCTCGCGGATGCTGTTGTCATCTTCAATAAAATAAATCATTTTATTTCCCCTTATTTACCGATGGTACCACCCAAGAACAGGGACAAACATGCCCGTCCGCCGATCGTACATCTGTGCTTATCATAACACGGCGCTTTTTCAGGGTCAAATATAAATTTATGTTTAAAAATTAATCGTAAAATACGATAAAATGGATAAATATTTATATTTTCCACTTGTGAAAAACACTTTAAATCAAGCTTGCTCCGGGAGGTTTTTTCATGCCGCAACAGGATTTTCCGGCTGACTTTGTATCCGAAAGTGAGGAACAGAGCTGGCTCTTTTTCGGCTGCCGGTATAGTTCAAAGCACCGCGCCCACCGTTTTCGCCTTTGGGCACCGAATGCCAGAGCCGTAAGTGTGATCGGTGATTTCAACCGTTGGGACCCTCTGGCCTCACCCTGCACACGCCGGCCCGATGGGATATGGGAGACATACATAGCCGGGCTGCACAACGGCGATATTTATAAATATGCCGTGACCGGAGCCGACGGTATTCCCGTACAGAAAGCCGATCCCTATGCCTTTCACAGCGAAACCGGTCCCCGGACCGGCTCGCGCGTATGGGATCTGAACGGCTTTGACTGGCAGGACAGCCGCTGGCTTGCCGCCTCCCGCCGCAGAGATCCTCATACTGCCGCCATCAGCATCTATGAAGTGCATATTGGCTCCTGGCGGCGGGACGCGGAGAGCGTCTATCCCTGGTACCGCACAGCTGCCGACGAGCTGGCCGAATACTGCATCAGCATGGGCTATACACATGTTGAGCTTCTGCCCTTGACGGAATATCCGTTTGAAGGCTCCTGGGGCTATCAGGTCACAGGCTATTTC
>CAKTGW010000250.1 GCA_934561725.1 uncultured Oscillospiraceae bacterium | reverse complement strand
CCCGTGTATCGTTGATTCGTTCTTCTACATCAGTCCCCATCATCAGCACCCACGCCGATACACCGATCACCGCGGCGCAAAGGAAAAGGACTATGTAGAAGCCCTTCCCTTCAAAAAACGCTTCAAGCTGTGTGCCGAAGCCCTTTCTTTCCTTCATCTCCGTACCTCCGTGTATTGATTTGTACGGTTATTTTTGCCGAACGCCCTCAAGCTTATGCATTCATACGCAAAATATTTTCTCTCCCCTGTTCCAAAAGCGCAACACTGACCGGCCGATATTCAGTCACCTCAAGCTCTTGCATTCGGCATGGCCGGGCATTAAAATAGCAGTATAAAAACCTTTGCCGGAGGAGATGTACTATGTCCAAGATCACAAAAATCACAACGACCCGCATTCAGGAGCGCCCCAACATCATTTGGGTCGAACTCGAAACAGATGAAGGGCTCTGCGGCCTTGGCGAGACCTGGCGCGGCGCCGGCGCTGTGGAGGCGATCATACACGATGAAATCGCTCCCTGGCTTCTCGGGCGGGATCCGCGTCAGATCGAACGTATTTCCAGCGTGCTGCTCACGCCCTATGTGGGTTTTCACAGTGCCAGTGCCGAGGTTCGCGCCGCCAGCGCTATTGATCTTGCTCTGTGGGATCTTTTCGGCAAACGTCACGGGATCCCGGTATGTGAAGCGCTGGGCGGCGCCTCCAGAGACTCCGTAAAGGTCTACAACACCTGCTCCGGCTACTCCTTTAACGCAAAGAGCAGCTCCTATGACACCGGTTCCACCCGCCGTCAAATCAAGTCCGGTGAAAAATTGGCCGGCCCCTATGACGATCAAGTCGCTTTTATGACCGACGCAGGCAAGCTGGCGCAGAGCCTGCTGAGCGAGGGCTATACAGCTATGAAAATATGGCCCTTTGATCCCTATGTATCCAAATCCTGCGGCAGCTATATCTCGGATGAGGATCTTGCAAAGGGAATGGAACCCTTTCAGAAGATCCGCGCCGCCGTTGGAGACAAAATGGACATTCTGTGCGAGATGCACTCCCTCTGGCGTCTGCCTGCTGCTGTGAAGATCTGCCGCGCACTGGAAAGCATCGGGATCTTCTGGGCTGAGGACTGTCTGTGCAAAATGGACGATATACAGGCTCTGCAGGAGCTGCGGCGCAAAACCGGCACGCCGATCTGCGGCAGCGAGACACTCTCCGGTATGACCACCTTCCGCCAGATGCTTGCAGCCAATACCTTTGATTATGTCATGCTCGATCTCGGCTGGTGCGGTGGACTTTCCGAGGCCCGCAAAATTGCCGCGCTGGCTGACAGCTGCTGCAAGCCTGTGGCTCCGCACGACTGCACCGGCCCTGTTCAGCTCTGGGCTGGACTCCATCTGTCCATGCATATTTCCAACGGCCTGTTTCAGGAGGTAGTCCGCGCCAATCTGGCCAGCTGGTATAAAGACCTGGTAACCGAACTGCCGCTTATCCAAGACGGTTATGCGCAAATGCCCACAGCTCCCGGACTTGGCACCGCATTGAAGCCTGAGGTAAAAAAACGTCCGGACGCCATTATACGTGTTTCTGAATAAATATGCTCCCCTGCCCGCTCAGGGACAGTCATGTGCTGTCCCTGATTTTTTGTTTCATACTTTAATATCTCAGATTTATCACGAAAAAGGCTACCAAAGGCACATAATTTGTGCTAAAATGAATTTATTTGATTAGTATAGGGAGTTATTCAATGATCACAATCGAAAACCTGAGCTTACAATACGGCGGCCGCAAGCTGTTTGACAAAGTGGATCTCCAGTTTACCAGCGGCAACTGCTATGGCATCATCGGCGCAAATGGTGCCGGAAAATCAACTTTTCTGCGCATTATCTCCGGTGATCTGGATTCGACTACCGGACATGTGTATATTGATCCGAAATGCCGCATGTCTGTTCTGAAACAGGATCAGAACCTGTATGACGCCTATACGGTCATGGATACCGTTATCATGGGCAATAAGCGCCTGTACGATTGCGGCAAGGAAAAGGACGCAATTTACCTCAAGGAGGATTTTACAGATGAGGACGGTCTGCGCGCCGCTGAGCTTGAGGAAGAATTTGCCGAGCTTGGAGGCTGGGAGGCAGAATCCGACGCATCCCGCATTTTGCAGGGACTTGGCATCGACGTTTCCATGCACAGCCACCAGATGACTGAGCTGGAGGGCCGCCAGAAGGTGAAGGTTCTTCTGGCCCAGGCTCTGTTCGGAAATCCGGATATTATTCTCATGGATGAGCCGACCAACAACCTGGATCTTGCGTCCGTTGTCTGGCTTGAAGATTTTCTGCTGGATTATGAGGGGCTCGTACTGATCGTCTCCCATGACCGGTATTTCCTGAACACGGTCTGCACACATATTGTGGATATCGATTATGGCAAGATCAAGATGTATGTAGGTAACTACGACTTCTGGTATGAGTCCAGCCAGATGGTCCAGAAGCTGATGAAGGATCAGAACAAAAAGGCACAGCAGAAAATCGAAGAGCTGCAAAACTTTGTGGCCCGCTTCGCCGCAAACAAATCCAAATCCCGGCAGGCTACCAGCCGCAAAAAGCTGCTGGAAAAGATCTCTCTGGAGGAGATTCCCGCCTCTTCCCGCCGCTACCCCTGGGTTGGCTTCAAGGCTGAACGTGAGCCCGGCAAGGATCGTCTGTTTGTCTCTGAGGTGTCCAAAACCATCGATGGTGTGAAGGTCC
>CAKTGW010000249.1 GCA_934561725.1 uncultured Oscillospiraceae bacterium | reverse complement strand
CCAGAATACCGTCAATGGAAAGAGCTTATAGGCAAGGGAAATTGACCCCATCCGAGCTGCCAAACCGCTGACGGCAAATTTTTAATAACTCAGAAGTTAAAGGCTCCCCTTGAGTCCAAGGGGAGCCTTCAATTGCTTTCTTCAGTTCTCCGGCAGGAACATACGAAATGCAGAGGGCAGCGCATAGCTTTCCTGAAGTTCCTCCGCCGTGCACCAGACAAAGGCGTCCACAGGACAGCGGCAACGAATGGTATAGCAGCACATCTGCCAACAGATATGTGTAAACACGTGACTGCGCTCCCGCCGCATGACCAGTTCAACCGGCTGAAGGCCCCACTCATCCGCCTTTTTCAGCGCCTCTTCATCCGTCAGGTGCCCCGGCAGATTCGGCAGCTGCCACATTCCGTTGAGCACCCCCGGTTCCGTGCGCCTGCACAGTGCCAGACGCCCTTCACATTCCAGAAGAAAAACGGTCTTTCCCTCCAGGCGCCGGGGACGCTTGGGCCGCCGTACCGGAAAGCTTAAAGCCCTGTCATGGCTCCGTGCTAAGCAGATATCCCGAACCGGACAGCTTATACATTGCGGCGCACGTGGTGTGCACACTGTAGCCCCCAGCTCCATCAACGCCTGTGTAAAATCTCCCGCCGCATCCGCGGGATAAATGCACTCCAGCTTTTCTGCGATCCCGGTACGTGTGCCGGACAGATCGATCGGCGCCGCATTTTCCGTGAGCCGGCTGACTACCCGCAACACATTGCCGTCCACAGCCGCTCTGGGCTGCCCAAAGCAGATGGAGGCAATAGCGCCTGCTGTATAGGGTCCCACGCCGGGAAGGGCGCGGATCTCTTCAAAGCGCTCCGGAAAGCTGCCTCCATACTCGCTCTGTATGTATTTGGCTGCCTTTTGCAGATTCCGTACCCGGCTATAGTAGCCCAGTCCCTCCCAGAGCTTATAGAGCAGCTCCTCCTCTGCCTCCGCCAGGGCGCGGATATCCGGCAGCGCGGACAGAAAGCGGGTGTAATAGCCGCATACAACCTCCGCTCTGGTCTGTTGGAGCATGGTCTCAGAGAGCCAGACATGATAGGGCTCACGATCTGCCCGCCAAGGCAATGTCCGGGCGTTCTCCCTATACCAGGGCAGCAGCTTCCCGGGCAGAGCTGCATATATCGCTCTCTCATTCACCGGAAAGCCGCCCCCTGTCCTTTGTATTTTTGGCTTGCAGCGCTCCTATAAAATCCAGAACGCACTGCCGCAGACGCAAGATTCCCTCCGGCATGTGTTCGCGCATATGCATCCCCATGCCAAGCTCCCGGCTTGTACGGGGAGAGACCGGAAGGATCTTTACATCCTGCGACCGCCCGCGGATCATCATCTCTGCCATCATGGACAGCCCCATTCCCTTACCCACCATACGGATAACCGTTTCGTCATCCACATAGCAGGGACGTATTTGTGGGCTGACGCCATTTTTCTCAAAGGCGGAAGTTACATCAATATCAAACCGGCCATAGGGCATGAGAAATTCCTTACCCTCATATTCTTCGATTGGAAAGAATTCCCTGCCCGCCGTGGGGTAATCTGCCGGCAGAATGGCATACATAGCGTCGCTGTACAGCGGCGTCCATTCGCAATTGATATCCTTCTGGCAAGCCGCAAAAATAACATCTGTCTGCCATTTTTCAAGGAGCTCAAAGGGCTCAAGCGCATGATCGACCATGCGGAGGTCCACATCCACATCCGGGCAGACGCGCCGGAACCGGTAGAGGATCTCCGGCATCCAATGCATGGCTATGCTGGCATAGGCCGCGATCCGTATCGTTTCCGTTCGCTTTTCTATGATGGAAGAGATCTGATTTTCCAGCTTTGCATTGGCGCGCAGGAATTCCCTGATCGCAGGCATCAGCGTTTCTCCCTCTTTTGTGAGCGATATACCCTTGCGGTCCCGGCGGACAAGTGTAAGACCGATCTCGCGCTCCAGGCTGTCCACCAGATGCGTCAGCCCGGACTGCGTGTATCCCACCACCTCTGACGCTTTGGAAAAGCTGCCCAGATCTACTGCTGTCATTAAAATCTCCAGCTTTTTGCTGTCCATAAAAAGCCCTCTTTCTTTTTATATTACAAATCGTCATATATCTATTATAATCAAGCGCTTCACTTTTGCAACACCTTGGTATACGATTACAAGCACAGAGGAGTTGATTTGTGATGAAAAAACTGACCTTCCAGCAAAGAATACTGGTTGCCGGCACCTTGTTCGGCATGTTCTTCGGCGCGGGAAACCTGATTTTCCCTGTTCATCTGGGCCAATTGGCGGGGCGCAATGTCATTGCCGCCATGTTCGGCTTTATTATCACCGCTGTCGGTATTCCCATCTTTGGCGTTGCCGCCATTGGTGTTACCCATTCCGATGGTCTCCAGACTCTTGCCAGCAAGGTCAGCCGCGGCTACGGTATATTTTTCACCTGCCTGCTCTACCTCACCATCGGCCCGCTCTTTGCCATTCCCCGCTGCGCCACTGTTTCTTTTACCACCGGTGTGACGCCCATGCTGAGCGACGGCTCCCGTGAATGGCTCGCCCTGCTGATTTTCTCGGCGGTTTTCTTTGCACTGGTGCTGTTCTTCGCTCTCCGCCCGGGCAAGATCACATTATGGATTGGCAAGATCATCAATCCCATTTTTCTGATTTTCCTTGCCGTTCTGGTCATTGCAGCACTCTCGCACCCCGGCGCTGCGATTGCAGATGTTGAGCCCACAGATGCCTATAA
>CAKTGW010000248.1 GCA_934561725.1 uncultured Oscillospiraceae bacterium | reverse complement strand
CTTGATGACATCGTCATAAGCCTTTGTTTCCGTTCCGCGCGTGCTGAGTGCACTGACGGCAAGAACGACCAGCAGGATTGCGATGCCGTAGAAGATCAGCTGCCGGATGATACTGCGTTGTTTCATGAATACCTCCCGTATCGGAACTTTCGGTTTATTTCTCGTACACCGACGGCTTCAGCACGCCGATATACGGCAGATTGCGGTATTTTTCCGCATAATCCAGTCCATATCCCACCACAAAGGCATCCGGAATGACAAAGCCGGACATAGCTGTTTTTACATCCCGCTTACGGCGGTCAGGCTTATCCAGCAGGGTGTATATCTCAATGGAAGCCGGCTTGCGGTTTTGCAGATAGCCCAGCAGGTAGCTGAGCGTCACGCCGCTGTCCAGAATATCCTCTACAATGATCACATGCTTGCCCTCGATATCCTGATTGAGATCCTTATTGATCTTTACCGCACCGGTGGTAACAGAGCCGTTGCCATAGGAAGATACCGCCATGAAATCCATGGAGCATTTGAGGTCGACTGCACGCATCAGATCTGCCATAAACACAAAGCTGCCCTTCAGCACGCCCACAAACACCGGATCCGTCCCGGCATACTTTTCAGTGATCGCCGCACCCATCTCTTTTACCCGATCACGAATCTGTTCCTCTGTGAAAAGGATGTACTCCATATCGTTTTTCACAATTTATCCCTCCGCGTTTTTATTTATTTCGATCATATAGGCCCGCTCGCCGCAGGATGCCGCTGCACGTTCTCCCTGTCCGAAACCGCAGACGGCAAGAACGCCCTCTGCATCTCTCAGGACCGGTATGCGTTCCCGCTCATCCGGTGAAATCCGTGCCTCTGCGTAAAGCTTTTTCAGCGTCTTGGTCACTCCGCGGCCCGGCAGGCGCAGCCGATCTCCCGTTCTGCGGGGACCGACAGATATCTTACCACATATTGCATCAGTTTTAAAGCAGAAATAATACCCGTTCACTTTCTTTTCCGGCAGTGCGTCCACTTCCGTGCAGGAAACGGAAAACACTCCATATTGTACGGTCATTCCGGGCATCAGTTCCCGCTCTTCCGGCAATTCCTGTACTGCCGCGCCGAATTTCAGCACATCGTATTGGCGCAGGACCCGGCAGCCGGGCAAATCCAGCTGTCCATGGGGCTCCGGCGCGCCGGCCAGAGCAAGGACCGCCGACACATGTCTGCGGGATGCCCCGGGTACCAGCCGCAGAATCGTCCGCGCCGCCACAGGCTCCGGCAAAGCCGCGAGCGCTCCGGCAGATATGGCACAGCCGGTCTGCTGTTCCAGAAATGCCGTTGCCAGGCTCTGAAGATATTCCTCATCGGCACGCATTGCTGTACAGGCAGAGAGCAGATGCCGTCCAAAATCCGGCTCCAGCTCCCGCAGCGGCGCTATTACATGCCGTCGTAGCCGGTTGCGGGCGTAGTTTTCTTCCAGATTCGTGGAATCTGTGATATAAGGGATCTGCCGCTCCTTCAAAAACGCTTCGATCTCCGGCCGGTCCAGAAAAAGTATCGGGCGCACGATACGCCCCCGCCGCGGTGCGATCCCACAGGCGCCCCGCAGTCCGGCACCCCGCAGCAGATTCAGCAGCATTGTCTCCGCATTGTCCGCCGCATTGTGGGCCGTTGCGATCCGCGTGCAGCCCATTTCATCCGCACATGCCTCCAGAAATGCATAGCGCATTTCCCGGGCAGCCTCCTCAATTCCAAGCTTCCGCTCCCGGGCGCAGGCAGGTACATTCCCCCTTCCTGCACGGAAGGGCAGTTCCAGCGTCCGGCAGAGTTCCCGGACAAAATCCTCATCCCGATCCGCTTCGGCACCACGGATGCCATGATTGTAGTGCGCGCAGCACAGCTCCAGCGGCAGTTTGCTTTGAAGCTCCCGCAGCAAATACAGCATTGCCACACTGTCCGCCCCGCCGGATACTGCGCAGAGCACCCGGTCGCCCGGCTCAAAGAGCCTCCAGGTTCGTGCGAACTCAGAAAGGCGCTTCATCATAGTGCTTTTCCGCATTGGCATAAGTCGTATACTCAGGCAGCCACATCAGCGGGATCTTGCCTATGGAACCGTGGCGGTTCTTCAGCAGGATGGCCTCCGCCAGATTCGGATTTTCAACCTCTGGATTATAATATCCGTCCCGATAGAGGCCGATAACGATATCCGCATCCTGCTCTATGGCGCCGGATTCACGCAGATCCGAGAGCATGGGACGTTTATCCTGCCGACTTTCGTTGGCACGCGAAAGCTGGCTCAGACAAATGACCGGCACATTCAGCTCCTTGGCCATGATCTTGAGCATACGGCTGATATCGCTGACCACCTGCGTCCGGCTCTCTGACGCATAATTCCGTCCGGAGCCCGAGCTTGTCATCAGCTGGAGATAGTCGATAACGACCAGTCCCAGATTATCTACCCGCCGGCACTGTGCATTCATATCCGCTACGGAGAGGGCCGGGTTATCATCTACACGTATATCCGCCGCGGACAGTGTTGTTGCCGCAGCTGTGACCCGCCGCCATTCCTCCTGGGTCAACTCGCCGGTATGGATCTTCTGTCCATCCACCAGGCTTTCTCCCGAAAGCAGCCGTGAGACCAACTGCTCCTTTGACATTTCCAGTGAAAACACGGCTACCGCTTTGCCAGAATGCTTGCCCACGTGCATGGCAATGTTCAGCGCGATCGATGTTTTACCCATACCGGGGCGGGCAGCGACCAGGATCAGGTCGCCCTTATTCAGGCCCATGATAGCGT
>CAKTGW010000247.1 GCA_934561725.1 uncultured Oscillospiraceae bacterium | reverse complement strand
CCGTATGGGTGCCAATCCCCATGCCAACGGCGGCAAGCTGCTGCGGGACCTGCGTCTGCCGGATTTCCGGAAATACGCAGTGGATGTGCCGCAGCCCGGCGGCGTGGAGGCACAGGATATGCTGGAGCTGGGCGGCTTTGTGCGCGATATCGTCAAGCTGAATGCCGACGAGAAGAACTTCCGTATTTTCGGACCGGACGAGACCATGTCCAACCGGCTCAGTCGGGTGTTTGAGGAGACAAACCGGGCCTTTGACGGTGAGGTCCGTGATACGGATGAATTCCTGAGCCATGAGGGACGCGTAGTGGACTCCATGCTCTCTGAGCATATGTGCGAGGGCTGGCTGGAGGGCTACCTGCTCACGGGACGCCATGGCTTCTTCAACAGCTATGAGGCCTTTATCCGCATTGTGGACTCCATGTTCTCCCAGCACGCCAAATGGCTGAAGGTCACGGGTGAGCTGCCCTGGCGGGAAAAGATCGCCTCGCTGAACTATATTCTTTCTTCCAATGTTTGGCAGCAGGATCACAACGGCTTTACCCATCAGGATCCGGGCTTCCTGGATCATGTGGCCAATAAGAAGGCGGATGTGGTGCGGCTGTATCTGCCGCCGGATGCCAACTGCCTGCTGAGCGTGTTTGACCACTGCATCCGCAGCCGCAATTATGTGAATGTTATGGTCACGAGCAAGCATCCCCGTCCCCAGTGGCTGACCATGGAGCAGGCTGTCAAGCACTGCACCCAGGGCATCGGCATCTGGGAGTGGGCCTCCAATGATCAGGGCGCAGAGCCTGACATCGTTATGGCCTGCTGCGGCGAAACGCCCACGCTGGAGACGCTGGCGGCAGTGACCATTCTGCGCGACGCCTTCCCGGAGCTGAAGATCCGGGTCGTGAACGTGGTAGACCTTATGCGCCTGCAGGATAAGAGCCAGCATCCCCATGGCCTCACACAGAGCGAGTATAACAGTCTCTTTACCACAGATAAGCCCATCATTTTTGCCTTCCATGGCTATCCCAGCCTGATCCACGAGCTGACCTATAAGCGGGAAAACAAAAATATCCATGTGCGCGGCTATATGGAAGAGGGCACGATTACCACGCCCTTTGACATGCGTGTGCAGAACAAGATCGACCGCTTCAGCCTTACAGAGGCTGCGCTCTATCATCTGCCCCAGCTGGGCAACCGGGGCAGCCATCTGATGCAGAAGATGCGGGATAAGCTGGTGGAGCATAAGCAGTATATTGCGGAATATGGTGTGGATCTGCCCGAGATCCGCAACTGGAAATGGAAATAAAGTCCAAAAGATAAAAAAGCAGAGCTTTCCGTTAAAAGCGGAACAGCTCTGCTTTTCTTTTGTTTGGCCGAAAAGAAGCGGAGTTGGCAGCGTTACCGCTCCTGGACTTCTTTTCCGCTGAGATGTTCGATCTCTATTTCATACATTTGAACTGCGCTTCCGGATGAGGCCATTTCCTGATCGGCAATCTGCTCATTGGGATAATATTTCATGGCGAGCGTTTTCAGCAGGGCCATTGTCTCGGGGCAGCTTTCAAGCAGACGGCATCGCCCAAATACAACAACGCTCTGCATATATGGCGCCCAGGCTTCGTCCTTGATGCGCTCATTTCCGTAGACGGTAAAGCAGACCTTATCACAGGCCCGGATCGCATCGGCCTTATATCCTGCGCGGGCACCGTGAAAATAGATCCGGTGTGCTTTTTCGTCATAAATGTAATTGATCGGAATCGCGTAGGGATATCCATCGTCGCCGTTTACGGCCAGAACACCCCGGCGGGCGCTGTGAAGAAGCTGCTTTGCAGCGTTTTCGCTGAGTTCCCTTTTCTTTCTGCGTAAGGGTCTGAACATAGTATAGTCTCCTTACTGAAAGTTTTTCCCGGAGCGGATCAAAAGCCCCGTGCTTGCACGGGGCTTTTGTGTAAAGCGCTCACAGAGAAATCAGATGCGGTTGATGCCGCATTTGCGGGCAGCGTCGGCCACAGCCTTGGCCACTGTGGGGGCAACACGCTCGTCATAAGCGGTGGGCAGGATGTTCTCTGGGCCGGGATTCTCGACCAGAGAGGCGAGAGCCAGCGCGGCGGCCATCTTCATATCATCATTGATGTCGCTGGCGCGCACGTCCAATGTACCGCGCAGGATGCCGGGGAAGGTGAGAATATTGTTGATTTGGTTGGGATAGTCGCTGCGGCCGGTGCCGATCACGGCAGCGCCGGCCTCCTTGGCCAGCTCGGGCATGATCTCGGGCACAGGATTGGCCATGGGGAAGAGAATGGCGTCCTTGGCCATGGTGGCGACCATTTCTTTGGTGACTACGCCGGGAGAGGATACGCCGATGAACATATCAGCGCCGACCATAACGTCGGCCAGAGAGCCGGAGACATTGTCAGGATTGGTAATGCGGGCAATCTCTTCCTTGCTCTCATTCAGGCCCTCGCGGCCCTCATAGATCGCGCCCTTGCGGTCGCACATGATCACGTTTTTCAGGCCGTAAGCCATGAGCAGCTTAATAATGGCCACGCCTGCGGCGCCGGCACCGATACACACGCATTTGATAGAACCGATATCCTTGCCCACGACCTTCAGAGCATTGATGGCGGCGGCCAGGACGACCACGGCGGTGCCGTGCTGGTCATCGTGGAAAATAGGGATATCGGAAATGGCCTTCAGCTTGCGCTCAATCTCAAAGCAGCGGGGTGCGGCGATGTCCTCAAGATTCACGGCACCAAAGCTGCCGGCCAGAAGGGCAATCGTGTGTACGATCTCGTCCACATCCTTGG
>CAKTGW010000246.1 GCA_934561725.1 uncultured Oscillospiraceae bacterium | reverse complement strand
CTTTGTGGTGTAGCTGACCTCGCCCTTGGTAAGAGCAGACTGGGTGCCCTGACGGCAGGCTGCCAGATGGTTCTTAACAGCTGCATGGACAACAGCCTCGTTGGGCTCTACGCCGAAAACAGCATCGGAGAGCTCAATCTCACCGACCTGCTGGCCGGCCATATTGTAAATATTTGCTTTAGGCATGGATCACTCTCTCCTTTCTTACTTGTTACGCGCAGAGGCCTTCTGGGGATTGACACGTGCGGAAGCCTTCTGCGGGTTGTTGGAAATGCCGGCGGCACCCTTCTTCTCGATGAGAGTCTTCACAGTGTCCTTCAGGTAAACGATGCCGCCCTTGGGGCCGGGGATGGCGCCGCGGACAACGATCATATTGAGCTCGGGGTCGACCTTGACAACGTCCAGATTCTGAACAGTGACCTGCTCATCACCCATGTGGCCAGCGCCGATCTTGCCCTTGAAGATACGAGAGGGATCGGTACCGGAGCCCATGGAACCGGCATGACGGTGAACAGGACCGCCGCCGTGGGTGGTGGGAGTACGCTGAGCGCCGTGACGCTTGATAACGCCGGCGTAGCCCTTGCCCTTGGAGATGCCGGTGACATCGATCTTGTCGCCCTCGGCAAAGACGTTTGCCTTGACCTCATCGCCAACGTTCATGCTGTCGCAGTTCTCAAGACGGAACTCCTTGAGAACCTTGCAGTTGGAAACGCCAGCCTTGGTCAGATGGCCCTTTTCAGGCTTGGAGAGGTGCTTGTCAGTAACCTCACCGTAGCCGAGCTGAACGGAAGCATAACCTTCCTTCTCGGCTGTTTTCTTCTGGACAACGACGCAGGGGCCCGCCTCAATGACGGTAACCGGAACGACCTTGCCAGACTCATCGAAGATCTGCGTCATGCCGACCTTTTTGCCGATGATTGCTTTTTTCATGGTTTTTCCTCCTGTTTCAGGTTATTGGTCAACTCGCTTAGCCCGGTGAGAGCCGGCCAGAGGCTGTTGACTTGACCCGCCCGCTCACGCAAGTTGCGGGCAATGGGTTTGGCAGAATTAAATGATTGGAGCAGGCTTAGAGCTTAATCTCGATCTCAACGCCTGCGGGCAGCTCCAGGCTCATCAGAGACTCAACGGTCTTCTGAGTGGGGCTGACAATGTCGATCAGGCGCTTGTGAGTGCGGCGCTCAAACTGCTCACGGCTGTCCTTATACTTATGAACAGCGCGGAGAATGGTGGTCACTTCTCTCTTGGTGGGAAGGGGGATGGGGCCGGACACCTTGGCGTCAGTACGCTTTGCAGTCTCGACGATGGTCTCAGCGGCCTTGTCGATCAGCTGGTGGTCATAAGCCTTGAGTCGGATGCGAATCATCTTTTTGTTGGTTGCTGCCATGTTTTGTTTTCCTCCTGATTCTTCGTACGAATGATGTGGGACGGCATTGGGACCGTCTCAGTTGCTCGTACGGATGAGATTTTTCTGCACACTAGGCCGTGCGTATCAGGCTCAGTCCGAAAAACAAACCGGCATAAATCGCCGGCTTATCCCCGTACAGACGATATACGATATACGCCGTACAGAAATCTCTCAGCCGCCCGATCAAACGGACATACTCCACGGAAGTTACCGCCGAAAACGACGCAATCTCCCGCTTCAACGCACTTTACGCATGTGCAGGCGTAACTTTCCCGCACGCGCTCATTTAGAATATCAAAAAACGCCTGTAATGTCAAGCCAAAATTTCGTATTTTTATCAGAATTCCGATTTGAATTTTTATGGACTTTGCCAAAGTGCTTTAAGCACATTTCAGTGCATTTCTATTTTCCCGCATCAGCAGAACAGGCACCCGGAGAAGGGATCTCCGGGCGCCTGCCGTCACACACATATATCAATTAAGTATATGCTCCGTATCAACCGCCGGAGGACATGATGGAGAAATGCATATAGTCATACCAGCCGCTGCGGTAGCCCTGACCGCCCCAGCCCCAACCATAGGCCTTGAAGGCGCGCACAACACTGCCGTTAGCCGTGATGGAATAGGGATTCGAACCCGGCCACCAGCCATTGCCTACAGAGCAGACCAGACTGCCGTTGGAATAGTATCCATAGGCGTTCTGCGTGGGATTGATATCAATGGCGCAGCCCCAGCTGTGCCGCAGCGTATCGCTGTAGCGGGCACCGCCTACGGACTGGATGGGGAATTTCTCAGGATCATTATAGATTGCCGTGAAAATCGCCTTCACGTCCTCTGCCACCAGCTTATGTACCTGAAGCCAGGCCGTCGTAGAATACTTCACGCCGCTGGAATTGATACGCCAGACCGGCACTTCCACATCCACAATATATCCGGCGGCATCGGCGGCACTGGTGAAATAGCTCTTATACGCGCTGCCGAACATCATCTCGCACATTGCACTGGTCGGCTTTCCATAAGCATTGACCAGACCGTTTTCCTGTACATAAGTCGCAAACGGCTTGTTGGCGGGAACCACAGAGGGCACCGTGGGCTCCGCGCGCTTGACCACAGTATATTCAAAGCTGGGCGTCACACGCTCGTTGTTCCACAGGAGACGGTACACCGCCATAGCCGCCTGCGCCCGAGTCAGTGTCTGTCCGCCGGCAAAGCTGCCGTCCGTAAATCCGGTCAGCACGCCTTTGCCGTAGGCCTGCTCTACAAAGGAGCGATAGCCACTGGAAATAGAGCTGTAATCGCTGATCGCCTGTGCAGGAGAAGTGATCTTTACAGAATTCTCCATCATCACGCCGTCCATTGCATTGGCCACAATGACTGCCATCTCATACCTTGTAATATAT
>CAKTGW010000245.1 GCA_934561725.1 uncultured Oscillospiraceae bacterium | reverse complement strand
GCCCATTCTGCTGTATCTAGGTATTTTTGTCACCGGACTGGGCTATTATTTTTATCTGAAAGCCATCGAACTGGCCGGCCCCTCCATGGCCTCTATCGCCTTCTTTCTCAAGCCGATCATTGCTCCTGTGCTGGCCTATCTGGTCCTGGGCGAGCCTGTCACCATTAATCTGGTCATTGGTATTGCCTTCATCCTGGCTGGCTCTTATATTAACCTCTCCGGCAGTCTGAATTCCCAAAAAAGTGCTCTCCGGAAGGGGTAAAATCAAATTAATACATAAAATAGCCGCTGACGCGGCTATTTTTATTGCAGGCAGAGCAGTCTTTGTGCTATACTGTATCAGTATATTTTTAAACAGAAATCTAAAACACGCTGCCGAGCGATGGTGTCTCCATCTCCGCAAGGCGCCGCAGGGCAGTCAGTACATGCTCATATCCGCCGTCTATCCCCTCGTCCCGGCTGTAGATCTGCTTGAGCAGATCAAAAAAATCGTCTGTTATCGCATCGATCTCACTGTGACGCAGTGAGATCGCAGTATAGCTTCCCGGCTCCAGCCAACGTTCTATTGCTCTTCTGAGTTCGGACTCTGCTTTCTGCCAGTCGCCTGTCTCAACGCTCGCACGTGAGGCCTGCACACTGTCTGCAAGCTCATCGGCCACGCCGCGCACATAGCATACATTCCACACAGAAAGCGCGCACAGGGCAGCCAAAGCCAACGCAGCCGCTGTTTCCCGTTTCATCGCCTTCCCTCCATGGGCAGACAATAGATCTGCCCCGCATCGTTTACTGTCATGATATATACCCGCTCCGGCGGGATATCCCCACGCTTTTTCAGCTCTGTATCCAGCCATTTGCGGTTGCGTCCCAGACGCTTCAGATTTTTATCCAGCACACGGCCATCGTTGATGATAATGGTCACATATCCCGTATCCTCTACTTGGATCCCCATCTGTGCAGGCGTCAGCGGCTGTTCCGCCGGATACAGCACTGTATTGAGGACGCCGTCTGTCTCCAGAACAGCATATTTTATCTTGCTGATATCCACGATTCCCTGACCGCGCAGCTCTTCCGTCAGTTCATCTATGGTAAAACGGTTTCGGCGCATCTCCTGCTGACTGATCACGCCGTTTTCGACCAGAACGCTGGGCCGGCCGCAGAGCAGACTGCGAAATCGGATGCTTTTCATGACCCATCCGGAAATAAGCAGCTCACAGCAGAGCAGAACAAACACCGGGATCAGGCCGTTCATCAGGGGGATCCCAATATCCTGCAAGGGATTTGCCGCCAGATCTGAGATCAAAATGGCAACGACCAGTTCGCTGAGTTCAAGCTCACCCAGTTGCCGCTTGCCCATCAGCCGCAGAGATATTGTAATGGACAGAAATACGATCACTGTCCGAATCAGAATGATTGCCAAACACCTCACCTCGTACAGCTAGCTTTCCCCAGTTTTCCTGATAAAAATCGGAGGTAAAAATATGAAATTTTCAAAAATGCAGGGCATAGGAAACGACTATGTATATGTCAACTGCTTTGAAGAAACCATAACCGACCGAAGTGCACTGTCCATCCGCGTATCCGACCGCCACTTTGGCATCGGCTCGGATGGCCTGATCTGCATCTGCCCCTCTGACGTTGCTGATTTCAAAATGGATATGTATAACGCCGACGGCTCCTATAGTCCCATGTGCGGCAACGGTATCCGCTGCGTCGGAAAATATGTTTACGACCACGGCATGACCGATAAAACAAAAATCACCGTTGAATCCGGCGGTGCAATAAAAACGCTGTGGCTGAATGTAGAAAACGGAAAAGTCCGTTCTGTCCGGGTGAATATGGGTTCTCCGGAGCTGTCTCCGGAAAAGATCCCTGCGGCACTGCCCGGCGAGCAAATCGTGCTGGTTCCGGCCGAAATCGGCGGCAGGCTCTGGCCCATCACCTGCGTTTCCGTCGGCAATCCCCACTGCGTTGTCTTTGTTGACGATGTGGATGCCCTTGACCTTGAAAAGCTGGGGCCTCAATTTGAAAATTCTCCGCTGTTTCCCCAGCGGATCAATACGGAATTTGTCCAGGTCGTCAATCCGGAAACTCTGAAAATGCGTGTCTGGGAACGTGGAAGCGGCGAAACCTTGGCCTGCGGCACCGGTTCCTGCGCCAGCCTTATTGCTGCCGTTCTCGCCGGAAAAAGTGCGGAAAAGGCACATCTGCTTCTCCGCGGCGGCGAGCTGCTGATCGAATGGGACCGGACAGACAATGTGATCTACATGACCGGCCCCGCCGAGCTGGTATTCGACGGTGAACTTTACCTCTGATTCCTTTACTTTTTTAATAAAATAAATTATACAAGACACAAGGAGCGTGCATACAATGGTACAAATGAATGAAAATTACAATAAACTCCCCGGAAGCTATCTTTTTTCCGAGGTTGCCCGCCGTATTTCCGCTTATTCTGCGGAGCACCCGCAGGCCAAGATCATCAAGCTTTCCATCGGTGATGTGACCCGTCCTCTGGCCGGTGCTGTGATCGATGCTATGCATAAGGCTGTGGATGAGATGGGCACCTTCGAGGGCTTCCACGGCTATGGCCCCGAGCAGGGCTATGCCTTCCTGCGCGAAGCGATCGCCGCCGGTGACTACAAAGCCCGCGGTATGGATATTTCCCCCGATGAGATTTTTGTTTCTGACGGCGCCAAAAGCGACTGCGGAAACATTGGCGATATTTTCGGCATCAACAATACTGTTGCCGTCTGCGATCCCGTGTATCCCGTGTATGTAGACACCAACGCCATGGCCGGCCGCGCCGGTGATTATCAGCAGGAGCTGGGCCGCTGGAGCAAGCTGATCTATAT
>CAKTGW010000244.1 GCA_934561725.1 uncultured Oscillospiraceae bacterium | reverse complement strand
GAGGAGAGCGAGGCTATGGAGCTGCTTGCCCAGGGGCGCGTAACGGCGGTACTGGTACTGCCGGACCACTTTGTGGACAGCATCCTCACAGGCCGGAATGAGAATGCTGTGCTGTATCTGGACGGGACGCATCCAGCTGAGAGCTTGCTGACTTTGTATGTCGGGCAGTGCGCTGCGGATATGCTGTCGGCAGCACAGGGCGGCATTTATGCTGTTCTGGATGCGCTGGATGCATCCGGCACCGTCCGGGAAAATGCCGTATACGAGATCAATATGGAATATATCCGCTTTACCATGAGCCGAGGAAATATGTACGAGGCAGAGACCGTATCCGCGGCAGGGGAGCTGCCCTTGCCGCTGCACTATATGCGCAGCGTTCTGGCATGGCTGATGACGGCGGCGGGCGTACTGTTCTGTCCCGTATTCGGCGGACAGAGCAGCTGGCGCTGCCGGCTGAAGAGCGCCGGATGTACAGGTGTACAGTGGGCTCTGGGAATAGAAGCGGCGCTCCTGCTGTGCTATGCCGTACTGACCGGGGCTCTGTGCCTGGCCGGAGGCAGCTTTGCCCTGACCGGGTGGATATGCTGCACGCTGTTTGCTTGCGGACTGGGATGTGCGGTCGGTGTGGCCTGTCCGGGAGAAGTATCCGCTGCTGCAGTGAGCTTTCTGCTGAGTACGGCTCTGGCCTTCTTCTCCGGCGGGATCATTCCGCCGATGCTCCTGCCTGCCGCGCTCCGCAGCTCAGCGCTTTATACGGCGGTATCCGCGCTGCGGCGGTGTATGGGAGGCAGCGGCTCAGTGGGACTGTGCCTGACCGGGGCTGTTCTGCTCCTTCTGAGCGGTGCGGCTCTGGCTTGCCGCTTTGAAAGGGGGGCAGAGCGGTGAATTTCTTTGCGCAGTGTCTTGTGACAGAGTGGAGGCGGCTGCTGAAGCATCCGGGGCGGTGCCTTTTCCTGTTGCTCCTGCCTTTGTCGATACTTGGCCTGCGGTGGCTGCTGCCGGCTCAGGAAATTCTGCCGGCGATCCCCGTGGGCTGGGCCATGCCGGAGGAGAGCATATATGGCCGGGAGCTGCTGTCCAGACTGCGGTCCGAGGAGGGACTGATCGAGTTTATCCCTGCGGATGAGGCAGAGCTGCGGAGCAATGTGGCCTCGGGCAAATGGGAGTGCGGTTTTGTTCTGCGTGCGGACTTTGACAGCCGCGTGGAAAAGCAGCGCTGGTCCCGTCTGTTTACTCTGGTGCGCAGCGAAAGCAGTACAGTGTATGCGCTGGTCTCAGAAGCCGTATCATCTGCCATGCTGGGTATGGTGTCCGGGGAGATCGGCAGCGCATATCTGGACTCCATCGGTGTGCCGGCACCGGAGAGCGGATGGGAGCTGGACAGCGCTCAGAGACTGGAGATCATCCCCGCATATGGCGAGCAGCCGGGGCTTGAAGGCGTCGCCTATGGTCTGGGAAAAAATCTGCTGAACGGCGCTGCGGCCATCCTGCTCACGGTGCTGAGCCTGTCTATGGGCGACTATCTGGCGTTGGAGCGGCAGAGCATCAGCCGGCGGCGGATGGCTGCTGTGCGCGGAGAGTGGGCAGTCCTGCTGCCGGCGCTTGCCGCACGGTTCGTCCTTTTGGCGGCTTTGGCGGGGCTTGGCCTTGCAGGGCAGACAAAAGCAGCGGGACTGCTTGCCCTTTGCCTGCGCCTGACGGCTCTGATGGGATTACTGAGCTTCTTGCCCGGAGGCTGGAGCGCAGTCGTCCTGCCCTTTGTGCCGCTGGTGATGCTGGTGCTCTGTCCCGTTCTGTTTGATGCAGGGGCTCTGTTACCGGCGCTGGCACCGCTGTGTGCCGTTTCCGGTGCAAGCGTTTACCTGAATGGTGCGGTATGGCCCAATCTGGCAGCCGGACTTCTGTACGGTTTGGGCGCAGGGCTTGCCGGAAGGCTGTGCAGGTCTTAAACAAAATTTAATATTTGCCCTCCTTGTTTCTTAATCGACGCCTGACTTACAATACGGGCAGAGAGACAAGGAGGGAATCTTTATGCTTCCGATTAACTGGATCCATCTGATGGGAAAGGTGATGGGCGTTCTGTTTTTGCTGTTTTATGCCTATCAATTTGCCTATGTGCTGGTGCCGTTTGTTGTAAAAAAGCATTGGAAGGACAATACAAAGCTGAACCGCTATGCAGTGCTGATCGCGGCGAGAGATGAGGAGGCGGTGATCGCCAAGCTGATCGAGAGCATTGCAGCGCAGGATTATCCACAGGAACTGGTGAATATCTTTGTGGTTGCAGATAACTGCACAGATCAGACGGCAAAGGCGGCAGCGGCCGCCGGCGCGGAGGTCTATGAGCGCTTTGACCGGGTACGGATCGGTAAGGGCTATGCACTGAGCTATCTGCTGGGGCGCATACATATGAAGTACGGAGACTGCTTTGACGGCTACTTCGTTTTTGACGCGGACAATCTGCTGGCACCCGATTATATCAGTCAGATGAACAAGGTCTTTTCTCCGGCATATCCGGTGGTGACCAGCTGCCGAAACAGCAAAAATTATGGTGACAGCTGGATCTCAGCCGGAAATGCCCTGCGGTTCCTGCGGGACTCTGAATACCTGAACCGCTCACGCATGCTGCTGGGAACGGACTGCACGGTCAGCGGTACCGGATTTGTTGTGAGCCGCGAGGTGCTGGAGCGGGCCGGCGGATGGCGTTTTTTCCTCATCAGTGAGGATACGGAATTTGCCGTAAACTGCATTCTGCGGGGCGAACGCATTGCGTATTGCCATGAGGCAGTGTTCTATGATGAGCAGCCCCTGAGCTTTGAACAGTCCTGGAAGCAGCGTATGCGCTGGGTGCGGG
>CAKTGW010000243.1 GCA_934561725.1 uncultured Oscillospiraceae bacterium | reverse complement strand
GCGTATCTGCGATAAAAACAAATATGGCAGAGATCAATGCGCTGTCCACGGATATTCTCTCCGATATTGTCGGCAGGGGAGAGCGGCGGGTGCTGGAGGTGGATGTGCCGCTGGGCAATCTGCTCGGGAGCAGTCTGCTTTTGGGCAAAGGGCCGCCAGTGCCGCTGGATATTATCATGCTCACATCTTCCCGCATTGATTTCCGCAATGATCTGGAGAGTGCAGGCATTAACCAGACGAAGCACCGGATCGTGTTTGAGATCACTGTGGAGATCGATGTGCTGATCCCGTGGGATGTGGCATCCGCGGTCGTGCATAGCGATGTTTTGATCGCGGAAACCGTTATTGTAGGCGCCGTGCCGGAGACTTATATTAGCTTGGAGTGAATTATGGATATCAGACAGGAGATAGATGCTCTGCGGGCAGAGCTGCGAAAGCATAATAAGGCTTATTATGATGACGATGCACCGACAATTTCGGACTTTGAGTATGATGCCATGATGCGCCGCCTGATTGAACTGGAGGAGGCAAATCCGGAGCTGAAAAGTGCGGATTCGCCCAGCCAGCGGGTGGGCGGCAGTCCGTCGCGGCAGTTTGAGCCCGTACACCACGAGGTTCCTCTGGAAAGTCTGATGGATGTGTTTTCCAGGGAAGAACTGGAGGCGTTTTTTCAGCGGGTGGAGGAAAGCATCGGTGAAGAAAACTGTGCCTTTGGTGTGGAGCCCAAGGTAGATGGCCTGTCCGTGGCCGTGGAGTATCGCAATGGCCGCCTCTATCGCGGTGCTACGCGGGGAGATGGACTGACCGGCGAGGATGTGACCGATAATCTGCGTACGATCCGCTCTCTTCCCAAAACGCTGAAGAATGCGCCCGAACGTCTGATCGTCCGTGGTGAGGTCTATATGTCCAGAAGCGTATTTGAGGAGCTGAATCTGGAGCGGGAGATCAACGGAGAGGCGCTGCTGGCCAATCCGCGCAACGCGGCAGCAGGCTCCCTGCGCCAGCTGGACTCGGCGGTTACCGCATTGCGGCGGCTGGATATTGTGGTTTTCAATGTTCAGACAGCCGCTGAAATGCCTTGGCGTACCCATGGAGAAACGCTGGAGGCTTTGCATTCTATGGGCTTTGACGTGATCCCGGATACGGTGTGTACGGATATGGAGGGCTGCTGGGCACTGATCCAGCAGTATGGAGACGAGCGTGAAAAATTTCCTTATGATATCGATGGCGCTGTGATCAAGCTGGGGAATCTTGCCCTGCGTGCAGAGTTGGGCAGCACAGCAAAAGCGCCGCGTTGGGCTGTGGCCTATAAATATCCGCCGGAGAAAAAAGAGAGCCGGGTCGTGGATATCGTCGTTCAGGTGGGACGTACAGGGGTGCTTACGCCCAAGGCGGTGATCGAACCTGTACGTCTGGCCGGAACCACTGTGACCAATGCAACGCTGCACAATCAGGACTTTATAGATCATTTGGATGTGCGTATTGGGGACACAGTTCTGGTTCAAAAGGCCGGAGAGATCATTCCGGAAGTACTGGCCGTAAATCATGAGAAACGCCCGGCGGGGACACAGCCCTTCAGACTGCCGGAGACTTGTCCGGAGTGCGGTGCACCGGTAGTGCGGGATGAGGATGGCGCAGCCATGCGCTGTACCGGAGCGGAGTGCCCGGCTCAGCTGCTGCGCAGCATTACGCATTTTGCTTCCCGGAATGCCATGGATATAGAGGGACTTGGGATCTCCGTGGCTCAGTCGCTGATCGGTGCGGGACTGATCCATTCTGCGGCGGAGCTGTATAGCCTGCGTGCGCAGGACGTGGAGCAGCTGGACCGTATGGGCAGAAAATCTGCTGAAAAGCTAATCGCGGCTATCGACAAGAGCAGGAGCAACAGTCTGGAACGCCTGCTGTGCGCATTTGGCATCCGTCAGGTCGGACAGAAAGCAGCCAAAACTCTGGCTGTAACGCTGGGAACGATGGAGAAGATCGAAAAGGCGAGCCTGGAAGAGCTTACGGCTATCCCGGATATCGGGCCAATCACCGCCGGTTTTATCCGGCAGTGGCTGGATAGTCCGCAGTCTCAGCATCAGCTGCGTCTGCTGCGGGAAGCGGGAGTGAACATGCAGTGCCTGATCCAGCGCCAGGACGGCCGTTTCCTCGGTAAGACCATTGTTGTGACCGGTACCCTGAGTATGGGCCGGGATGAGGCTGAGGCTCTCATCGAAGATCTGGGGGGCAAAGCGGCCAAATCTGTCTCTAAAAAAACCAGCTTTGTAGTGGCCGGAGAAAAGGCCGGTTCCAAGCTGAAAAAGGCACAGGAGCTTGGGGTACAGGTGCTGTCAGAGGACGAATTTCTGGCGCTGGTCCGTTAAATTGCAGACATTCTTTTTAACAGAATTTTGAGGGCAAATTTGTTGCCAGACGGCGGATTATCTGCTTTAATAAGGGTAAGATATTTATGCCGCTGCTGTGGCTGCAAAGGAGGCGTCCTTATGATGAAAAGAGTGTTGTTGGCTGCTGGTTCTGTTGCTTTTTTGCTGTTAATCTGCTGCGGCTTTTCCAGTCAGGGCACCCGGCCAATCAGCATTCCGCGGACAGCGGCCCGGCGGCAGGTCGTTATGACGGATGACAGGGCGCATGCCTTTGATGATTGGCAGACGGCCATAGATAACTGGTTCGCCGATTGTGATCAGCTTCCGGATCGGGTCGAGAATTTTGTGAATGACCTGTCCCGAGCGATAGACGGCAATTAAAATACCATAACAAAACCGCCGATCCTCAAATGCCGGGTGGTCGTAAAACAGTAAAATCAAAAAATGGTGAAAACCTTGTGTTTTCAAGGGGCGGCGTGACTTCGG
>CAKTGW010000242.1 GCA_934561725.1 uncultured Oscillospiraceae bacterium | reverse complement strand
GCTGTACACGCTGCTCAGCGCATTGCGGCTCCGCCGGCGGCTGTCCACCGCAGTCCGGTCCGGGGACTATTGGCTCTCTGACCGCATCGCCTCGCCCTGTGTTGTGGGGCTGTTCCGCCCGCGGATCTATCTTACTTTCGGATTATCAGCCCGGCAGACGCAGTACATTCTCTGCCATGAACGCCAGCATATCCGCCGCGGCGACCATATTCTGAAGGCCATGAGCTGGCTGGCACTGTGCCTCCACTGGTATCATCCCTATATCTGGATCTATCACAGCGTTTTTTCTGCTCTGCTGGAGGAGGCATGTGATGCCCGCACGGTAGGACAATTGGGTGCGGAGAAAAAGGAGGATTATGCAGAAACACTGCTGGCCGTTTCTCCGCAAAAGCGAAAGCTGCCGCCTACGCCGGTCTCCTTCAGCGAGGCGGATACCCGCAGCCGGGTAAGATCCGTTCTGCGTTTCCGCCCGCCGCAGAGAGCGGTCACTGTGCTTGCCATGCTCGTTTTGCTGTGTGCCATGGCGGTCCTGCTCACTACCCCTGTGTATCCTGTCTGATCCGGACAAAACCTGCACATATTTTGTGTGAATATGAGAATCATATTCTGAAAAGATGGGCATTTTTTCCAAATCAAACATTTACAAATTCACTTTCCGGTGATATATTGACACAAGCATCCCACAAAAATTTGATGTGAGGTATCTGTTTATGATCGTTGCAACTACTATTGCCCAGGTGCGGGCCCAGGTGCGGGCTTGGAAGCGCGAGGGACTTACTGTCGGACTTGTTCCCACTATGGGCTATCTTCATGCAGGCCATGCCAGCCTGATCCGTACCTCTGCCGAGCACTGTGACCGGGTCGTAGCATCTGTATTTGTCAATCCTACCCAGTTCGGCCCCGGTGAGGATCTGGAGTCTTATCCCCGGGATTTTGAGCGCGACTGCACGCTGCTGAAGGACAACGGCTGCCATATGGTTTTCCATCCCTCTGTAGAGGAGATGTATCCCGCCGGTTACTGCACTTATGTTGAACTGCTGTCGGACATGCCCAAGCAGCTCTGCGGGCAGACCCGCCCCATCCACTTCCGCGGTGTATGCTCTGTGGTCAGCAAGCTGTTTCATATTGCCGAACCGGATATGACCTTTTTCGGACAGAAGGATGCCCAGCAGGTGGCTATTCTCCGCCGCATGATTCTGGATCTGTCCATCGGTGTGGAGCTGGTCGTATGTCCCATTGTGCGCGAGGAGGACGGACTGGCCATCTCTTCCCGGAATACCTATCTCTCTGCCGAGGAGCGTCAGGCTGCGCTTTGCCTGTCCAAGGCCGTTGCACTTGGACAAAAGCTGGTGAGCGAAGGCGAGCACAGCGCCAGTGTGGTTCTTGAGGCCATGCGCAAGCTCATCCAGTCCGAGCCTATGGCCCGCATTGACTATGTCTCCGCAGTGGACAACGCAACTATGGAGCCTGTTGAATCCATTGGTGCAAATACACTGGTGGCCATGGCCGTCTATATCGGCAAGACCCGGCTTATCGATAATTTTATCGTCCGCTGAGCATCTTTCACTGACAGACATACACGAAGGAGCGGCATCATGATTCCGGACAGCTTGACACATTCTTCTACAATTTCCTTTGAACAGGCGAGAGAGTTGTTAGATACTGAGCCTGGCTGTCTGCTGTTCGACGTCCGCGAAGAGGAGGAGTTCATCACCGGGCATCCGGATGAAGCTGAGCTGTTCCCGTTGGATACCATCAATGCACAGACTGCCGCATGGCAGATCCCGACGCTGGATACGCCGGTGCTGGTTTACTGCCGTACCGGAGCGCGCAGTCAGGAGGCGGCGCAGCTTCTGCGCATTCTGGGCTATCGGAGAGTATATGACGTGGGCAGCATGGTCGGCTGGCCATACGGCAGCGTGTAATATAAGCAAACAGAGACGTCCATATGACGTCTCTGTTCATTTTTATGGCGGAATAAAGAACAGACACGCATAATTTGTGCGTGTCTGTTTTCGGATAAACGATACGATCAGGAGAGGAGAAGCTTGTCGTCTGCTTCGTCCGAGCCGCTGGCGCGGCTGAACAGCTCAAGCAGCTGCTCTACTGTAAGCTTTTTCTTTTCCTCACCGGATACATCTACCACAATACGGCCGTTATACAGCATGATCAGCCGGTTGCCGTGGGCGATAGCATCACGCATGTTGTGCGTGATCATCAGCGTCGTCAGATGATCGCGGTTAACGATCTTTTCCGTGGTATCCAGCACCTTGGCGGCCGTCTTGGGATCCAGGGCTGCCGTGTGCTCATCCAGCAGCAGAAGGCGCGGCTTTTGCAGTGTAGCCATCAGAAGCGTGAGCGCCTGACGCTGTCCGCCGGAGAGAAGTCCCACCTTGGCAGTCATCCGGTCCTCCAGGCCGAGCCCCAGAATTTTCAGAAGCTCACGATATTCCTCGCGCTCAGAGCTTTTAATACCGGCGCGCAGAGTGCGGCGGGCGCCGCGGCGGGCGGCCAAAGCCAGATTTTCCTCGATCTGCATGGTGGCGGCGGTACCCATCATGGGATCCTGAAAGACACGTCCGATATACTGTGCACGCTTGTGCTCCGGCAGGCGGGTCAGATCGATCCCATCGATCAGAATACTGCCCGAGTCCACGGGCCATACGCCGGCCACCGCATTCAGCAGCGTGGATTTGCCTGCGCCGTTGCCGCCGATAACAGTGACAAAATCACCGTCCTGCAGGGTAAGGGATACACCGCACAGGGCGCGCTTTTCGTTGATCGTACCGGGATTGAAGGTTTTAAAAATATTGCGGATCTCAAGCATTGTGCTGACCTCCCATCTCTACTTTTACATCAAGC
>CAKTGW010000241.1 GCA_934561725.1 uncultured Oscillospiraceae bacterium | reverse complement strand
GGTGAAAATATCTCCGGCACCATGACGCGCATTGAGGATATGCTGGACACAGCGATCGCCGCTTATGAAAAACAGCTGGACTCTCTGTTCGCCAACCAGGCGCTGGATATTGAAACCGATATTCAGGTCATGAATTCCATGATTGCCCGGGAGGGTCTGGGTGGCAAGGATTTCCACTGAAGATATTCTTAAATTACATACAGGAAGAGGACGATATTCATGGATAACAACACTTATGTTCCCAAGCTGACATTGGATCCCAACGGCGCTGCAGCCGCCGCTGAAGCTGCTGCCGAAGCCGAAAAAAAGGCCGATATTCCCGTCGAACGCCCCGAAATCGAAAAGCTCTCTCCTGAGGAGCAGGCCGCTGTACGCGAGTTTGCCCATCAGATCGATATTACCGATACGACACAGGTCCTGAACTATGGCGCCGCCGCCCAGAAAAATATTGCAGATTTTTCCGGACAGGCTCTGGGAAAGGTCCGCACAAAGGATCTGGGCCAGGTCGGCGATATGCTCTCTGATCTTGTTGTAGAGCTGAAGGGTCTGAATTTTGAGGAAAATGAAAAGAAGGGGTTCCTTGGCTTTTTCAAAAAAACACAGACCCGCATTGCCGAGCTTAAGGCCCAGTATGACAAAGCCGAGGTCAATGTGGATAATATCTCTCAGATGCTGGAGCAGCATTGGATCACCCTGAACAAGGACATCGCCCTGATGGACAAGATGTATGAGATGAATCAGGGCTACTACAAGGAGCTGACCATGTATATTCTGGCCGGTAAGCTCCGTCTGGAAGAGCTTCGCACAAAGGATCTGCCCGCCCTTCAGGCCAAAGCACAGGAGAGCGGTCTGGCCGAGGATGCACAGGCTGCCAATGATTTTGCCAATATGATCGGCCGGTTTGAGAAAAAGCTGCACGATCTTGAGCTTACACGGGTCATCTCCATTCAGATGGCTCCGCAGATCCGCATGATCCAGAACAACGACAGTCTGATGGCCGAAAAGATCCAGACTTCCACTGTCAACACCATTCCCCTGTGGAAAAGTCAGATGGTGCTTGCATTGAGTCTGGAGCACTCCAAGCAGGCAATGGAGGCGCAGCGCCAGGTCACTGACGTGACCAACGATCTGCTGAAGAAAAACGCAGAGACCCTGCGCATGGGCTCTGTGGATGTGGCCAGAGAATCCGAACGCGGCATTGTGGATCTTGAGACGCTCCAGCATACCAATGAGCAGCTGATCGCCACGCTGGAGGAGGTCCGCCAGATTCAGGATGAAGGCCGCACAAAACGTGCCGAGGCTGAGGTCGAGCTTGGCCGCATCGAGGGCGAGCTGAAGCAGAAGCTGCTCGAGATCCGCGGCTGACCGTGCTCTGAAAGGAATTATCATGTCATTTTTCGCTAAAAAACCCATCGCTCTGCTGCTGGCTGTTTTTCTCATTGCCGGTTCAACCTTTACCGGTGCCAAGGTAGCTATGGAGCGCGATTCCCGTAAGGTCGAAGAGCTGTTCTATTCCGGAGTGGAAACGGATGGTTATCTGCATCCGAGCATCTATTCTCAGCTTCAGAAGCGTTCCGAGGCTGCCAATGGTCTGCTCTCCGTCGGCCGCAGCTATGAGCTGACCGCCGAATGCGAGGATCTGAGTCAGGCACGTGAACGGCTGGGCTACTCCAGCAGTGTAAGCAGCTATTACTACAGTGACCAGGAGCTTGAAAAGGCCTTTACCGCCTTGCAGGGCGAACTGGAAAAGTGCGCGCTGAGTGAGCGTGATGCAAAGGCCGTGGACACATATGTGTCCACCTTCAGCAACGCCGGCGGTGTGATCGCCAATTCCGGCTATAACGAGGCCGTCCGTGCCTTTTACCGCGATGTGGTTTATCAATTTCCCGCCGAGTGGTTTTATTACAACAGTCCGTCCTATATCGATACACCGGATTATTTCGGTGAAATGTGGTATTAATCATGATGAAAAAACAACTCTCTTTTCTTCTTGCACTGATTCTGCTTCTCTCCCTGCTGGCCATACCCGCGCTGGCTGTTGTGGATAAGAGTGACCAGTTTTATGTAGCAGATTATGCCAACGTGCTCACTCCACAGACCGAGGATATGATCGTTAACTATAACGGCGCGCTGGAGCAGCAGTGCAGCGGTGCGCAGATCGTAGTCGTCACCGTGGATTATCTGGATGGCATGTACGCCGATGAGTATGCCACAGAGCTCTTCAATGACTGGGGCGTAGGCAGCTCTTCTGCCAACAACGGCGTTCTCCTCCTGCTCGCCATACAGGAGCGAAAATTCTGGATGGTTCAGGGCCTTGGGCTGTCGGATAGCTTGACTACGGATACCATCAACAGTCTGCTGGATAATTATCTTGCCAAGCCTTTCGATGCCGGCCAGTATGACAAAGCAGTCTCTGACACATTCATGCAGCTTCTCTACTGGTTCGACAATCAATACGGAACACAGGTCGTGGCATCCAATCCCGCCTATCAGCAGTCAGCTCAGCAGCAGCAGCAACAGCAGCAGAGTTCAGACTCCGGTCTCTCCTTTCTGCTCACCCTTGTGATCATTTTGCTCATGATCTCCATACTCACCTCCGGTCTGCGTTCCCGCAGACGCGGCGGCGGATTCTTCTTCCCCTTCTGGCTGGGCAGCACACTTGGCCGCGGGCATCGCCGTCCGCCCCATCACCGCAATCCCTGGGACGATGACGACCATTTTGGCGGCTTCGGCGGTTTTGGCGGAGGCGGCTTCGGCGGCGGTGGTTTCGGTGGTGGAGGCTTTGGCGGCGGCAGCGGCTTCGGTGGAGGCGGTTTCTCCAGCGGAGGCGGAGGCGGCCGGCGCTAAACTCTCCCCCCTCATTCAC
>CAKTGW010000240.1 GCA_934561725.1 uncultured Oscillospiraceae bacterium | reverse complement strand
CTGGAAGGGAGAGGGCAGCATCATGCTCTTCGACGCAGGCTGTGATAAAGCACGTGTGGGCATGAGCAGCAATGTGGTAAAGGAGCCCGCCGTATTTGAGGCGCTGGCCAAGGATCACAGCCTCTCCGCAGAGAGAAAGGACTATATCCTGAAGCATGTCCTGAACGGACGGTTCTTCAGCAATAATCTGGATGAGTTTGTAAAAACTCTTTGAAATCTTAAGGCGCCCCCTGGTATCAGGGGGCGCCTTAAGATTTCAAAATATTCATTGCTCCGCAAAGCGTTCGGGGCTTACGCGGATATGCACGGCGTGTTGGAGGTTTTCCAGATGCACATCCTTGTGTTCGCCGCCGTTTTCGCCGTCACGGGTCCAGGCAACGGGCTCGGGGAAGTGGAAACGGATGCTGCGGCTGTGCAGGATCGTGATCTGTGAGCCGGAGTACTGCTTATTTACGAATTCAGAAAAGGCGGTTTGCAGATCGATGATGCTTTTAGGCGTGCGGACAAGGATCACCTCAAAAAGGCCGTCGCCCAGTTCGACCAGAGAGCTGTCCAGCCGGATCAGACCGGCCAGCGACGTGGAATTTGTGACGCCGCCAAAGATAAAGTCGCCCTCGATCTCGCCGTTGTCATACTCAACAAGCGCGTGCGTTGTGGGAAGCTTGGGCAGAGATTTCATGCCCTCCAGCACATAGGCAAAATGTCCCAGAGCCTGTTTGCTCTGCTGGGGCGTGACATAGCTTACGTCCGTGAACGCGCCGAAGGCGGCAATATATGTGAAAAAGCTGCCGGAATTAAACAGGCCGAGATCCATGGCCATAGGACGGCCGGTAACAATGGTCTGTGCGGCCTCTGCGGCGTTCTCGCTCAGTCCCAGACTGGCGGCCACATCGTTGGCGGTGCCCATGGGGATATAGCCGAGGTCGGGGGCACCGGAAATCTGGGCAAGCCCGGCGGTGGTCTCGCTCAGCGTGCCGTCGCCGCCCATACACACCAGAAGATCATAATCCCGGGCGTGCTTTATGGCCAGATGGGTTGCGTCTGCCGGAGCGGCGGTAAAATAGACATGGGGCAGATAACCGGCCTGATAGAAAATATGCAGAGCCTCACCCAGACCGGACTTATAGCCGCTTTTTCCGGCATTCGGATTGACAATCAGCATTAGTTTTTTCATTTTATGCATCCCTCAAAGTATATTGCAATCTATGATATCATCATTTATCCTTGTTCACTGATGATATTCTCCGGCAATTGCGGTGTCAATCGCATCCGGAGAAATTTAACACTGATTTTATGAGTAAGATCCGCCCGCGGCAGCAGCTGCGGGCGGATCGCTTTTACAGTCTTTCGCGGATGGCGTGAATAAATTCAGCGCTGTCCACGCTGCGGACGGTGATGCCCTCAGCCAGAGTAGCCAGATCGCCGGTCATTATGCCGCTCTCGATCGTGTCCAGCGTGGCCTTTTCCAGCCGGCCGGCAAATTCACAGAGAGCTTCGTTTCCGTCCAGCTCACCGCGCTTGCGCAGAGCGCCGGACCAGGCGAAAATAGTGGCCACCGGATTCGTACTGGTCATTTTTCCGGTTTCCTGATAGCGGTACCAGTGGCGGGTGACTGTGCCATGGGCGGCTTCATATTCAAAGTTGCCGTCGGGGGAGACGAGCACACTGGTCATCATGGCCAGAGAACCAAAGGCGGTGGAGACCATATCGCTCATGACATCGCCGTCATAGTTTTTACAGGCCCAGACAAAGCCGCCGGACGAGCGGATCACCCGCGCTACGGCATCATCAATGAGCGTATAGAAGTATTTCAGGCCGGCGGCTGCAAACTTTTCGGCATATTCCCGGTCAAAAACCTCCTGTACCAGCAGCTTAAAGGTCTGATCGTACTGCTTGGAAATGGTATCTTTTGTGGAGAACCACACATCCTGCCGGGTGCTCAGGCCGTATTCAAAGCAGGCCCGGGCAAAGGAGAGAATGCTCTCATCCCGGTTGTGAACGCCCTGAATGACACCCTTTCCCTTAAAATCATGGATCGTCTCCCGATAGAGCTCCTTGCCGTCCGTATCGGTAAAGACCATTTCGGCCTTGCCGGGGCCGGGAACGCGGTATTCCACATTTTTATAGATATCGCCATAGGCGTGGCGCGCGATGGTGATAGGCTTTTTCCAGGTTTTTACCACGGGAGAAATGCAGCTGACCATGATCGGCGCGCGAAATACCGTGCCGTCCAGAATGGAACGGATGGTGCCATTGGGGCTTTTCCACATCTGGTGCAGGTGATATTCCTCAACGCGTTGGGCGTTTGGGGTGATCGTCGCGCATTTTACGCCTACATGATGGCGCTTAATGGCTTCGCCGGCGTCTATAGTGATCTGGTCGCCGGTCTCATCCCGTTTTTTCAGACCCAGGTCGTAGTATTCGGTATTCAGCTCCACAAAGGGGAGGATCAGCTCGTCCTTGATGAGGGACCAGAGCACCCGGGTCATTTCATCGCCGTCGATCTCCACAATGGGATTTTGCATTTTGATCTTGTCCATGGTATGCCTCATTTCTTCCGCTGTGCGGCGTAGTGATTCATCAGGCAGCCGCGCAGGATAATATCGCGCTCATCGTCGGTCAGTGCGCCAAGCTTCAGCGTAAGCTCATGAGCAGTGCCATCGGCAGTGACCAGCTTGGCGGGGAAAACGCTGTCGCCCTGCCGGACCTTTTCCCGGACATCGGGAATATAGATCAGATCGCCGGGGGCGTAGTCAAAGGCGGTGTTTTCGTCGATCACAAAGGGAAGCATACCCCAGTTGATGCAGTTGGAACGGTAGCGCTTGGTGGCGTACTCATAGCAGATGTTGGCGCAGCCGCCCAGCAC
>CAKTGW010000239.1 GCA_934561725.1 uncultured Oscillospiraceae bacterium | reverse complement strand
GGGTCAGGGCCGGAGCCCCGACCCCACGGGTAATTAACGGATCAGATAATCGGGAAAAGCTTAGGCGGTGAAGACCTTCTCTGCCAGGACCTCAGCACCGGCATACAGGGTGTTCACAACATAGTCATTCAGCTCATCGCCGTGGAGACCGGGAGCCTCGAAGCCGCCCTCAGCAGCCAGAGCCTGGAAGGTCTCGGACTGAGTTGCATTGTAGAGCATCTCGGACAGAGCGGTCTTGATCTCGGGATCCAGACCAGCAGGAGCCAGAGCGAAGCAGACGGTCTGAGCGACATCGCCATAGGGGAAGACGTCCAGATCATACTCAGCAAAGGTGGGGACATCGGGGAATGCAGCCAGACGCTCTTCGGTGAAGGTACCGATGATGACCAGCTCACCAGACTTGATCTGGCTCATGCAGCTGTTGGGCTTCAGCACGCCTGCATCGCAGTGGCCGCCCAGGAGCTCGGTGACAACGCGGGCGTCGCCATCAGAGTAAGGAACCAGCTGGAAGGTGCCCTCGCCCATAGCCATGTCGAGGAACTTTGCAGTAGCCTGGTTGGTGTTGTTGGTGCCGGGGTTGCCCAGAGTTACAGTGCCGGGGTTGGCCTTAGCAGCATCCAGGTACTTCTCGAGGGTATCGTAATCGCCGCCGGCCTTAGCAACCAGAACCATGGGGTCCTTGGAAATCTGGCAGAGGAAATCAGCATCCTCAACCTTGGCTTCCATACGGCCCTGAGCGATCAGGCCCAGGTAAGAGGTGGAACCGAAAGCGATGGTGTAGCCATCGGGCTTAGAGGTGAGAGCCTGGGTGATACCAACAGCGCTGCCGCCGCCGGAAACGCAGGTGACAACGATGTCAACATCATACATTTCCTTGATGACGGGCTGCAGGGTGCGGGCCATAACGTCAAAAGCGCCGCCAGCAGCGAAGGGAACGATCAGGGTGATTTCCTTCTTGGGGAAACCGTCGGGCCATACGACCTCGTGGGTGTCCTCACCATTGTTTGCCTCGGGAGCGTCAGTCTCGGGAGCAGTGGTCTCGGGAGCAGTAGACTCAGGAGCGCTGGACTCGGGAGTCTTGTTGCCGCCGCAGCCAACCAGCATGGCCAGCATCATCGCGACAGCAAGGATCAGTGCGAGAGTTCTGTTGAGCTTCATTTTTGTTCCTCCATTTAGTTTTTATGAAAACCGCTTACGCGGATTTCTGCATACAGTGTATTGAATATCGTATACAATTTTCCCCAAAACTTGAACCCCCATCGCAGGGGGATGAAGTTTCAGTTGCTTTGCAGGCTTCGGCGGCTGAATTCCTTGGTAACACGCCGCTTTGTGCCCTCAATGTGGTTTTTATAAACCGCAACGGCATGGGCAATATCGCCCTCAAGCATGGTATCTATGATCGCGATATGCTCACGCTGCGATTCCAGTGCGCGGTCGGCATCCTGCAGGGAAATATACCGGAACATGGAGTTCAGTGCAGAGATCTTGGCCGCGACCTCACTGATAAAGGTGTTGTCGTTGATATCCATGATCAAATTGTGAAAAGCTGTATCCAAAGCGGCATGCTTGTCCAGCTCTGTGTCGTTCTGCTCAATCAGGGCGGTCATTTCACCGCGCATATGGAGCAATTCGCTCCGCAGAGCCGGCGTAAGCTTCGCGGAAGAATTCTGAATCGCACGCTGTTCCAGCAGATAGCGCAGATCCAGAACATCTATTATATACTTCTCATCAAAGACCTTTACGAAAATGCCGCGGTTGGGAATGATGGTCAGCATCCCGTCTCCGGCCAGTCTGTGGAGCGCTTCACGCACCGGTGAGCGGCTCACATTGAAGCGCTGAGCCAGTTCGGCCTCCTTCAGCTGCTCGCCCTCATGAAAGACGCGGTTGACGACTTCATGCCGGATGATCTGATAAACCTGCTCCTGAATGGTGGAGTTCACAACAATGGGGCTGTCCAAAATTTATCCTCCGTCTGCACACTTTCCCAAAATTTGACAATAGAAACTTTTCTTCCTCTGTGCGCTTTGTCTACAGTATACAATGGACGACGCACAATTTCAAACCCCAATAATTTACAAATTTTTAACTAAATTGTGTGCATTCTGAATAAATCTCTATTAATCTTCCGGAACAACAGCAATTCCGTCAGGCAGGATCACCATATGAGCATCGGCGCCGCGGTCTGCATAGGCCATTTCAAGAGCTTTTTCCATGCTGGGTGCATAGTCCATCTTCAGATCATGGACCATATCGGCCAGTTCGGGCCGTGTGACCATGATAACTCTGTGCTTGACCAGTACGCGCACCAGCATCTGATACTGCCACTGATCCACGGGTGTATCCTTCTGAGGAACGGAGAGCACATGCTCCAGCATGGCCTGGGCGCTCTCACAATCGCGCATAGCCGTGTAGAAATCATCACTGCCGCTGCCGTCGGCGCACTCGGCGCACATGATGATCACGCCGCCTTCGGCTGCAACGCCCTCGGCCGTGACGATACCCTTAACGGCCTGATACAGGTTCTGATCCAGAGGAGCGCCGCCATTGGTGGAAATAACGATATCGCCCTTCTTCTGGGGCTTTACGCCGCACCAGCGCATCAGCTCTGTGCAGCCGGCCAGATGTGCTTCCACAGCGTCACCGGCAAAGGCGGCGACCGTCTTGTGCTGCTCATCCAAGATCACGTTTACGATATAGGCCAGCTTGGCCAGCCGGCAGGCTGCCACCATATCCCGATGGATGGGATTGCCCTCCAGTACGCCGCTGCGAGCCCGGGGATCTGCCAGGAATGCGCTGCAGTGGTTGCCCATGACCGTCTGCTTGTCGCAGATGCCGGGCAGGATGCTCTTGCGTCCGCCGGAGAAGCC